>URJN01000107.1 GCA_900548125.1 uncultured Eubacteriales bacterium | reverse complement strand
GAATGCGTGTTTTGCTTGCTCACGTTTCTTCCTCCTCTTCACACGTCAACACGGAAAGTTGTTTTATTTCAACACGACGTTTTTCGCGCCCAGCATATCCGAAAGGTTGTGAATCAATTCCTGTGTGGGGGAAACGAAAAGGCTCTGCGGGGCGCGCAGTTTTGCGCCCGTGCTTTCGATATAAAGGACGACCGTAACCGCGCCCGGCGAACGCTGCAAAACGGGGGTGATCATGGAAATCGCGCTGTCGCTGGGAATGCGCAGGTAAAGCGTATTTCCGGGAAGAACCTGTCTGGCTGTAGGCAAAATCGTGCCTTGGGCTTCCATCTGCTCCAGCTCCGCATCCGTATAAAGCGGCTCGACCGTATCCAGCAGCAGCTTCGGTTCTTCTTCCTCGCGGATGGAGAGCCTGCCGCCGAGGATGACGGCGGTATCCGGCGTCAGTTCTGTGCTGACGCGCTCAAGCACCTTCGGAAAGACGAGCGCTTCGATGGTTCCCGTCAGGTCTTCGAGCGTGACGAAGCCCATCAGGTTGCCCGCTTTGGTCGCTTTCTGGCGGAATTCAGTCAGCATGCCGCCCATGCGCACGTGCTGACCGTCGGAAGCAAGCCCGTGGTCGGGTCCCTCGATCAGCTCGCTCAGGCGGGCTGTATTCATGGAAAGGGCGGCAAGCGACTTTGCGTAATCGCCCAGCGGATGACCGGAAATATACAGTCCGGTCACGTTTTTTTCGAGGCTGAGCATGGTGCGCAGGTTATATTCCGGAATATCCGGCAGGGTCGGGGTCACGTCTTCGAGCATGCCGTCGCCAAAGAGGGACATCTGCCCGCGGACATTGTTGCGGCGGTTATGGTTCGCGCCATCCAGCGCACTTTCGTAGACAGCCATGAGCTGGGTGCGCTTTGCGCCGGTGCAGTCCATAGCACCGGAGAGAATGAGCGATTCGACGACGCGCTTGTTGACCTGTTCGGTGTCCATCCGCTGGCAGAAATCGAAGATATCCTTGTATGCGCCGCCCTTTCGCCGCTGCTCGATGATGGAGTCGATGGCTTTGTCGCCGCAGGACTTGATGGCGCCCAAGCCGAAGCGGATACCGCTGACGCCCTGCGCGTTTTTGCCGACGGAGAATTTGCGAACGCTCTGGTTGATGTCCGGCGGAAGAAGGGGAATGTCGTGCTTGCGGCAATACTGCGAGTATTCAGCGACCTTGCCGCTGTCGGAGGAGACGGAGTTGAGCAGGGCGGCGAAAAACTGAACAGGGTAATGCTGCTTGAGCCAGCCCGTTCGCACGGCGACCACGCCGTAAGCCGCCGCGTGGGATTTGTTGAACGCATAGGAAGCGAACGCCGTCATTTCGTCAAACAGCTGGCTGGCGATTTCCGCGCTGACGCCGTTGCGCACACAGCCCGGAACGACGACCTTGCCGTCCTCCTCCAAGCCGTTGATGAAGATTTCGCGCTCCTTTGCCATGACGTCGTGCTTCTTTTTCGCCATGGCGCGGCGAACCAAATCGCTTCGACCGTAGGAATAGCCCGCCAAATCGCGGACAATCTGCATGACCTGCTCCTGATAAACCATGCAGCCGTAGGTGACGTCAAGAATCGGCTTGAGCTTGGGATGTAGATAGTGAATGGATTCCGGATTGTTTTTGCCCTCGATATAGCGGGGGATGGAGTCCATCGGGCCGGGGCGATAGAGGGAGATGGCGGCGATGATATCTTCAAAGTTCTGCGGCTTCATGTTGGACAGGAAGCTGCGCATGCCGCCGGATTCGAGCTGGAACACGCCGTCCGTTTCGCCCTCGGAAATCATGTCGTACACAGCCTGATCGTCCAGCGGAATATCTTCGGCTTTCATATCAACGCCCGCGTCGCGCATCAGGTCGAGCGCATCGCGGATGACCGTCAGCGTGCGCAGACCCAGAAAATCCATCTTGAGCAGGCCGAGTTTCTCAATCGTGCCCATCGGGAACTGGGTGGTGATGACTTCATCGTTGCGCTGAAGGGGAACGTAATCCGTGACAGGCTTGTCGGTAATCAGAACGCCTGCCGCATGCGTGGAAGCATGGCGAGGCAGACCCTCGAGCGCACGGCTCGTGTCAATCAGCCGCTTGACACGGGCATCCTCCTGATAGTTCTTTTTCAGCTCGGGCGAAATATCAAGCGCACGGGAGAGCGTCATGTTCAGCTCAAACGGAATGGATTTGGAAACCGCGTCCACCTCGGCATACGGATAGCCCAGCACGCGCCCGACGTCGCGGACGACCGCGCGGGCACTCATCGTTCCGAACGTGATAATCTGGCTGACGTGATCCGCACCGTAGCGGCGGGCGACGTAGTCGATGACCTCCTGACGGCGTTCGTAACAGAAATCGACGTCGATATCCGGCATGGACACGCGCTCCGGATTGAGAAATCGCTCGAACAGCAGGCTGTAGCGCAGGGGGTCGAGCTGGGTGATATACATGCAGTAGGCGACGATTGAGCCTGCGCCGGAACCGCGCCCGGGTCCGACGACGATGCCCTGACTGCGCGCGTAGTTGATGAAATCCCAGACAATCAGGAAGTAATCGACATAGCCCATCTTGGAGATGACGCCGATTTCATAGTCCATGCGTTCGCGTGCTTCCTGCGTGATGGGCTGATAACGCTCGGCAAGCCCCTTTTCGCAAAGACGGCGGAACATCTGCTCGCTGGTTTCGCCCGCTTCGGTGGGGAAGCGGGGGAGTTTCGTTTCGCCGAACACGAAATCGACGTGACAGCGTTTGGCGATTTTCTCCGTTCGCTCGAGGGCTTCCGCATATTCGGGGAATACGCGCCGCATCTCCTCCTCGCTCTTGACGTAAAGCTCGCGCGTTTCCATGCGCATGCGGTTGGTGTCGTCGAGCGTTTTTCCGGTCTGGATGCACATCAGAACTTCCTGCGCATCCGCATCCTCGCGGGTCAGATAATGGCAGTCGTTCGTCGCGATGAGCGGAATACCGGTTTCCTGACTGACCTGAACCAGAAGGGGAAGGACGCGCTTTTCGTCCTCGATGCCGTGATCCATGATTTCGACGAAGTAGTTGCCCTTGCCGAAAATGCTCTCCATCTCGCGGGCATGGGCGCAGGCTGCTTCAAAATTGCCATCCAGCAGCAGCTTATCCAGCCTGCCGGACAGACAGGCACTCGACGCAATCAAGCCCCCGGCATATTTCCGAAGGGTCGCCATGTCTACGCGCGGGCGATAGTAGAAGCCGCGCGTCCAGCCCTCGCTGACCAGCTTGGTCAGGTTCTGATAGCCCTCCTGCGTTTCGCACAGCAGGATGAGATGGTTCATCGCACGCATGCCGTTTGCAGCGCTGCGGTCGTCCATGTTATCGCAGACGTAGATTTCGCATCCGATGACGGGGTGGATTCCGCGCTTCTTTGCTTCGGTATAAAAATCCACCACGCCGTACATTGCGCCGTGGTCGGTGATGGCGCAGGCGTCCATGCCCAGCTCCTTGATGCGGTCGAGCAAAGGCCCGATGCGGTTTGCGCCGTCCAGGAGACTGTATTCGGTGTGCAGGTGAAGATGTGCGAAAGCCATAATGTGATGCTCCTTGTAATCAGATGAATAAAAAGAACGATTGGGGAAGTGCCCTGAGGCGTTTTCCTTTAAAAGGTAATCGTCGCAAGAATCGGCAGGACGTCCTCCGGAGCCATGCGGGTTTCAAACGAAATCTGAATATCGCCGTTCCATGTTTCGTAGGTGTCCCATGTTTCTTCGCCGTCACCGGTTTGAACCGTTGCGCGGTAGCAGATGAAGCCACGCCCGCCGAGCGTGCGCATGCGGACGTCCGTAGCCCCCGCGTTCATATAATAGGTGACGACATCCTGCGCCTTGTATTGGGAGAGCGCGTCGCCGGATTCATTGGCATAGCAGAAAATGTATAATTCGCCAAGCTCGCCGTAAGCGCATCCCGCAAACAGCGCGTTTCCGCCCTCTGCGGCGTTGTTGGTCGTATAATCGTTCAGCGCAAAATCATCCGGAACGGTCAGAGAAAAGCCGTAGGCAGAAAAGTCGATGGTCTGCCCCTCTGCAATCGGCGTGATGCGCTCGTTATGTCGGTCGTAGGCGTTCAGCCCGAGCGCGGCGGCGCATCCGATTAAAAAGCAGACGACGATGGCGGCGGTATATTGAAGAATCGTTTTGCTGTTCATGAAAACTCCTTGAAATCAAGAAAAAGTGAGGTGCGGTGAATGCATATGCGAATGTGCATAAATCACTAGTTTCTATTGTAAGCCTTGAGGAGAGAGCTGTCAACGAAAAACGAATCGGCATGCAGGAGATGGCGTGAAACGCGGGAGAAGGCGTTTGACGAAAAACAGAAATGTCCTGCAAAAACTTGCCAAACAGATTTATATTTGGTACAATATACGCGATTCTGGCTGCCGCTGCGTGCAGGGCAGACCTTGGAAGGTTGGCAATGAATCGACGCCGCGAAACGCGGCAAAGACTTGTCGGGTATCCTGAGCGAACCCGAACGGAGGAAAGAAAAATGAATACTCAGCCGAAAAAGAACAACCTGATGAACGTGCAGTATCTGACCCAGCTTGCCATTCTGGTGGCGGTCGAAATCGTGATGAAGCTCATTGGTCTGGGCAGTGTGCCGGTCGGTCCGCTGTACATGTCGTTTTTGACCGTGCCGATTGCGGTGGGCGCAATCGTATTGGGACCGCTGGCAAGCACGATTCTGGGCGGTGTTTTCGGTTTTGTCAGCTTTATGGATGCCATTAAGGGCGCGTCCATCATGACCTCGACGCTGCTGGGCGTGTCGGCAATCCATACGTTCATCCTGTGCGTCGGCATGCGTCTGCTGATGGGCTTCTGCGTCGGCATGGTCAGCGTCGGCATGAAAAAGGCTTGCAGGAATACCGCGGCGGGCTGCTTTGTGACGTCGCTGTCTGCGCCGCTGCTCAATACGCTGTTCTTCATGGGCTACATTGTGCTGGCGTTTTATCATACGGACTATGTGCAGAGCCTGGTCATCGCCAAGGGCGCGACCAATCCGCTGATGTTTGTCGTGCTGCTGACGGGCGTGCAGGGCGCGGTGGAAGCCATCGTCTGCTCGGTTGCGGGTACGGCAATCGGTTCGAGCGTTTTGAAAGCGATGAGCCGGATGAACGGACATCGCTAAAATATCAAAACCGGTTAGGGGATAAAAGCTATGATCGTCGCAATGGATATCGGAAACACCAATATCAAAGCCGCCGTTTTCGAGGGCAGCCGTCTGGTCAAAAGATGGCGCTGCGCAACGGATCCGGCGATGACGTCGGATCAATACGGCATCATTATGGCGGATCTGTTCCGCTATCACAACCTGAATATGCAGGCGGTCGAGGGGATTATGATTTCCTCCGTTGTGCCGACCATCAACTATACCATCGAGCATATGTGCCGCGATTATTTCCATCTGGAGCCGCGGCTGCTTGTGCCGGGCATGAAAACCGGTCTGAATATCCGCTATGAAAACCCGCGCGAGCTGGGCAGCGACCGTATCGCCAATGCCGTCGCGGTGTCAACGCTTTACGGCGGTCCGTCCATCTTTATTGACTTCGGAACGGCGACCACCTACGGCGTGGTATCTGCCAAGGCGGAGTTTCTCGGCGGCGCAATCGGGCCGGGTCTGAGGATGATGAACCGTGCGCTCTCTACGGGAACGGCGAAGCTGCCGTCTATTGAGCTGGTCTTGCCGCCGCAGGTCATCGGCAGGACGACGGTATCCAATATTCAGGCAGGCATCCTGTATGGCTACATCGGTTCGGTCGAAAAAATCGTCGGTCAGATGAAGCAGGAGCTGGGCGGCGAGAATATCCGCGTGATTGCCACCGGCGGCATGGCGCATCTGGTCAAGAGAAATTCCGACGTGATTGACGAAATCAATCCGGATTTGACGCTGACCGGTCTGCGGCTCATTTACGAGCGGAACATCGGATAATTGCCGGGGACAGGGGTGGGAAGCCCCACGTTCCCACAGAAAGGAAGCGCGAACAAATGGAGAAGATTGCCATCGGTTTTCTGGGCTGCGGCAATATCGGATGCGGCGTGTATAAACTGCTTGAAACCTATGGGCAGGAAATCGCCGCGAACGAGGGCGTCAGCTTTGAAGTGCGGAAGATTCTTGTGCGCTCGCTTCATAAAAAGCGGTCATGGGAGATTCCGGAGCGGCTGCTGACGGATTGCGTCGAGGATGTTCTGGATGATCCGGAAATCGCGATGGTGATGGAGTTTATGGGCGGCGAACAGCCGGCGGCTTCCTATATGATTCGTGCGCTGGAAAAAGGCAAATGCGTCATTACCGCCAATAAGATGGCTCTTGCGTCCCACTGGAATGAGATTACGCGCGCAGCGCGTGAGCATGCGGCGGGGCTATACTATGAAGCAAGCGTCTGCGGGGCAATCCCGATTATTCGCGCAATCAATGATTCGCTTCAGGCGAACCGCATCACGTCGGTGATGGGCATCATCAACGGCACGACGAACTATATTCTCAGCCGAATGGCACGGGAAGGCGCGGCGTATGCGGATGTGCTGGCAGATGCGCAGAAGCTCGGTTTGGCTGAGCCTGACCCGACGGCAGACGTCGAAGGCTACGACGCGGCGTATAAGCTGAGCATCCTTTCGACGCTGGCTTTCCATCGCCATGTTCCGGTTGAAAAGGTGTATCGGGAGGGAATCACGGCGATTACGCCGCTGGATGTGCAGTGCGGACGCGAGTTCGGGCTGACGCTCAAGCTGCTTGCAGTTGCCAAAGAGGAGAACGGCAGGATTCAGGCACGTGTGCATCCGACGTTTGTACCGGATACGCATCCGCTGGCAAGCGTCAACGATGCGTTCAACGCGGTTTTTGTTAAGGGACATGTCTGCGGGGACATGATGTTCTACGGGCGCGGTGCGGGCGACATGCCCACCGCCAGCGCGTTGGTTTCCGACCTGATTCAGGCGGCGGAGACAAAGCGGCATAAGCTGCCTGCGGTCAGCGACGCACCCTGCGAGATGGCAGAGGATTGGAGCTGTGTGCATTTTGTGCGCCTTCGCGCGCAGGATGAGCCGGGTGTTTTGTCCATGGTTTCGGGAAGATTTGCATCGCAGGGCGTCAGTTTTGCATCCATGGTTCAAAAAGGCGGACGGGATGCGGAGGGATTTGTCCAGCTGGTGTTTTTGACGCATAAGGCAAGTGAACAGGCTGTCCGCCGCGCTCTGGCGAGCATGGACAGCCAAATCGTGACCACCGAGAGCGTCATTCGCGTTGAAGAATGAAAGTTACATAGATGAATATCAATGACGACATGCACTAGCATGGCGTTTTTTATATATGAAAAAAG
>URJN01000106.1 GCA_900548125.1 uncultured Eubacteriales bacterium | reverse complement strand
AGGAACTCTTTGGAGGGCTGCTCCCCGGGCATCCTGCCGCTTTGCAATCTGCTTGATGACCCAATCCAGCTCCTGTTTGTTTGCGACCTGAAGCGTCAACTCGATGCTGCACGTCTGGTTGCTGTTGACCTTCGCATTCAGCGCACAGACCGTCACCTTCTGCGCAGAAAGATAGCTCATCAAATCTGCCAGCAAATTATGGCGATCCTGCGCAAGAATCTGAATCGAACCGTTGTAAGAGGAATTGACGTTGTCATTCCACTCAGCCTCTACCCAGCGTGCAGGATCATGCGATGCGTTGACATTGACGCAATCCTTGGAGTGAATCGTCACACCGCGTCCCTTTGTAATATATCCGATGATTTCGTCGCCCGGAAGCGGTGTGCAGCATTTTGCGAAGTGAACCTGACATCCCGGAAGACCGGCAATCTTGATGCCCATGTCTTCTTTCGACGTGCTTTTACCGCCATGCAGCGGCATCGGTTCCGCTACCCGCGGCAAAACAGGTACAAGCGGCTTATCGTGCGCCCTCTGTTCCTCGCGCAGACGTGTGACGACCTGCTGGGCTGCGATACCGCCGCAGCCGACAGCGGCATACAGGTCATCCAAATCCGCGAAAGAAAACTTCCGCAGAATCGGATCGATATACTCCGGTTTCAGCAGCATCGGCAGGTTGACTGCCTGACGCTTTGCCTCATATTCGAGCATCTGTTTGCCGTTGGATATATTCTCGTCCTTGAGTTCCTTCTTATAAAACTGACGAATCTTCGCCTTCGCCTGAGCGGTCTTGACGATTTTGAGCCAATCGCGGCTCGGACCCTTGCTGTTCTGCTGAGTGATAATCTCAACAAAATCGCCGGTGTTCAGCGGCGTATCAAGCGTTACGATGCGTCCGTTGACCTTTGCGCCGACGCATTTATTGCCGACCGCGCTGTGGATGCGGTAAGCAAAATCGAGCGGCGTCGCCCCCTTGGGCAAATCGACAATCTCACCCTTCGGTGTAAAGACAAAGATTTCATCGCTGAACAGATCAACCTTCAGCGACTTGATGAATTCCTCAGAATCTCGCGTATCATTCTGCCAATCCAGAATCTGTCTGAGCCAGTAGAGCTTGTTATCCAGCGAATCCGCAACCTGTTTGCCCTCTTTATAGCGCCAATGCGCCGCGATACCGTACTCCGCAATGCGGTGCATCTCGTAGGTACGAATCTGCACTTCAAAGGGCATGCCGTTTTCGCCGACTACCGTCGTATGGAGCGACTGGTACATATTCGGCTTCGGCATGGCAATATAATCCTTGAAGCGGTTGGGAACCTGCTTCCAAAGCGTATGCACCACGCCCAGCACTGCATAGCAGTCCTGTACAGTATCCACCAGAACACGAATCGCAATCAAATCGAAAATCTGCTCAAACGGCTTATGCTGAAGCACCATTTTGCGATAAATGCTGTAAAAATGCTTCGGTCGTCCGTCGATTTCGAAATGAATATTCATTTCCTTGAGTTTATCGCTGAGCGTATTGATGACACAGCGGATATTCTCTTCGCGCTCAGCCCGCTTCATGCCGACCTTGACAATCAGGTTCTGATAGCCCTCCGGATCAAGGTAGCGCAGGCAGAGGTCTTCAAGCTCCTGCTTGATTTTATAAACGCCCAGCCTGTGCGCAAGCGGCGCATAGATGTCCAGCGTTTCCTGCGCGATGCGCTTCTGGCTTTCCGGCGGCTGAGATTTCAGCGTCCGCATGTTATGCGTTCTGTCTGCCAGCTTAATCAGCACAACGCGGATATCCTTGCTCATCGCCAGAATCATCTTGCGGATGGATTCTGCCTGCTGTTCTGCCCGGGAAGTAAAGTCCAAACGTTTCAGCTTGGTTACGCCATCGACAAGCAGCGCAACTTCCTGCCCGAATTCCTTTTCAATGACTTCAATCGTCACATCGTCGCAGTCCTCTACCGTATCATGGAGCAATCCTGCGGCAATCGTCGGCGCGTCAAGCATCAGCTTTGCCAGAATGCCCGCAACCGTCAGCGGATGAACAAAGTACGGCTCGCCCGATTTGCGCATCTGACCCGCATGCGCCTTTTCTGCAAAGTGGTATGCCTTTTTAACCAGTTCCACATCGGCTTCCGGATGATACTTGACCAGCGTTGCAACCAGTTCATCCAGATTTTTACATTCGTCCTGCGTCAAATCGTTTTCCTCCCTTCGTCCTTCATCCGCATCAGCCGCGCACGGAATCGACTGTTTTCCAGGGATACCTTGCCGCTGGGCAGTATCCGCCATTCAAGCGGCTCTGTTCTATACTCAATCAAATGCAGTTCGGACAAGATCATTAGCCCCGCCAGAATCATGCCTTCATCAAGCCCCGTCGCCGCCGCGAGCATATTCATTGTGCAATCCACTTTTTCCCTTTGACGAAGTGCTTTATACAATCCCCTGAGCGCATCGTCCATCGGTAAAAGTCTTTCTGCCGCAGAAGCTGCCTGACCACGCATATCCGTTACCTCGATGATGCGCGTATGCGGAAATTGCTCCGTTGCCCATGCACGCTCGCCGTCGCTCAAAAAACCATCCATCGCAACAATCACACGCGGCTTAAACGCAATTTTCGACCAATTCGGTGCCATAACCAGTGTGTTGAAGCCGCGGATATCCGCAGTCCCGCCAATCGCATAGTCAAGCTGTGCATGCAGCACTGCAAGATGGACATTCAGAAGTTTCATCGCTGCAAGCGTATGCACGCCCAGCAAAACGCCCTGATAGCCTTCTGAAAACGCATCGGCTAAAACGTCTTCTGCCTGCTTCAGCGTCATGTTTTCGATTTGTTTCGGCTGCTCGCCCTCCAAGCGGACAGCATCGAGCATTGCACTGTCGATTCTGTCAGCCTGACGCTGACATTCCGAAACAAACGCTCTTCCCGGCATGTAAGCCTGAATCTGCCGGAGTTCACACTGCACGCTCCGTCTATCCTGCCAAACATTGATGGACAAGCTGAGAATGGCTTCTACAACCTCCGGAAGCGTATTCATTCTTTCGCCCATCCGGAAACCGATTGCGTTTCGCATGTCGCTTCCCTGGGCGAGCTTCATCCTCAGATGCGCACCATCTTTGCCCATCGTATGAATCTCTGTTGTATGGACGCCTCGGACGCAGAATACCGGCGCGGGGTTTCCGAATCCGGTCGGCTGCATCGCCGAAAAAGCATCGACCAACTCCTCCGTCATCTCAGAAAGCTCAAGCTCCAGATCGTATTCCTCTGTCGGGATGAATACTTCTGCCTCAGTCTGTGCAGCAATCGCCTTGGAGAGACGCTTGCGGAATTCCGGAACGTTCTTTTTTTCAATCGTCAGCCCTGCAGCTTGCGCATGTCCGCCAAACCGAACAAATAAATCGCGGCAGGTGCTCATCGCCTGATGAATATTGACGCCGGGAATTGACCGCGCCGAGCCGACGCAGACATCTCCATCCTGTGAAAGCAGCACTGTCGGCCACTTATATTTTTCGACCAGTCTGGAAGCCGCCAGTCCGATGACGCCGGGATTCCAGCCCTCCCCGCAGATGACAACGGCGCGCTCATTCATGAAGTCGATTTCATTCCGCGTCATCTCGTCCGCTTTCTGGAATATATCCAGTTCCAATTCACGGCGTTTGGTATTATCCTGATTCAGTTCTTCCGCAATTTCCCGCGCTGCGTCCATGCGCCGCGTCGTCAACAGCTCTACACCGCGCGAGGCAAGCGCAAGACGCCCTCCCGCGTTGATTCGCGGTGCCATGCGAAACGCAACATCGGAAGACGTCACCTTTTGCGGCTCGACGCCTGCCGATTCCATCAGCGCAATCAGCCCCGGACGCTGCGTCGTCCTCATTGCCTCAAGCCCATAGTACACAAGCACGCGGTTTTCATCCATCAGCGGGACGATATCGGCGATGGTCGCCAATGCCGCCAGTTCCCAAAGCGGCTGAACGGCTTCCATGCCGCCCATCGCCTGAACGAGCTTAAACGCAACGCCTGCACCGCACAGGCGGCGGAACGGATAATGACCCAGCAGAGGATTAAGCACCGCCTCGCATTGGGGCATCTCTGTTCCGAGCTGATGATGATCCGTCACAATGACCCGCATGCCCAGCTCTTTCGCGCGTGCAACCTCTTTGGCGCATGTGATGCCGCAGTCCACCGTAATCAACAGCTGTGAATGGCTTGCAATCTGCTCGACTGCCGCGATATTCAGCCCATAACCTTCACCATGTCTGTCCGGAATATAAAAATCGACCTTCGCTCCCTGCTTTCGCAGATAGGTCAGCAAAATGGCGGTTGCCGTCACGCCGTCTACGTCATAATCGCCGAACACCGTGATTGCCTCGCCCTTTCTGATGGCATCACAGATGACGGCGACTGCTTTATCCATATCCTGCATCAGCATTGGGTCATACAAATCCTCACGCTTGGGACGCAGATATTTTTCAATCTTTTCCTTCGTGTCGATTCCTCGGTCAATCAGCAGCTCAAGCAGACGGCTGGGAACATCAAGCGAAGCAAGCTCCGGCGGAATCTGCCGTTTTTCCTGCTGTTTAGGTACGAATCGAAGCATGCCGAAGCCTCCTCCCCCTCATGATTTGGCACTGAATGCAGCCATTCCGTATTCAGTGCCAAACCAGAGGGGCAATTTATCCTCTGATTTGGCAGGTCTTTTTGAAAACGATGCGCAGACCCATACGCATTTTAAACTTACGCCTTTGCCTTCGCGCGCTTCTTCGCGTCGCGGCAATCCATCAGCAGAGCCCAGACGTAGCCGTTGATGAGGTTCGCGGAGTACGTACCCGCAACGATACCCACGATGAGCGGCAGCGCGAACTGCTTGATGGAATCCACACCCATGATGTACAGGGTCACAATCGTCAGCAGCGTGGTGATCGTCGTGTTCAGCGTACGGGAGAGAGACTCCTGTACGGAGAGATTGACGATGTTCTCACGGCTGAGCTGACGCAAATCACCCTTGTGAGAGTTCTCACGGATGCGGTCAAAGATGATGATGGTGTTGTTGATGGAATAGCCAACGATGGTCAGCAGTGCCGCGATGAAGGTCGTTTCAACACGGATGAAGCTGTGCATGATGACAACCGCGGAAAGCATGATCGCAATATCATGGCACAGACCGATAATCGCAGCCAGACCGGAATAGAAGTCGAAACGAATCGCGATATACGCCAGCATCAGCACAGCCGCAAGCGTTACGCTCTTGATGGCGTTGTTGATGAGGTCACGGCCCGCGATTGCGCCAACGCGGGAGATATCGACATATTCCATGTTGGTGTATTTCTCGCCGAGCTTGCTCTCAAGAGCGGAGCGCAGGTCATCGGTGTTTTCTTTGTCGCTGATGCGAATCTGCACCTGCGTATCGTCCTCACCCGTCTTGGCAATCTGCGCGTCGGTGATGCCGTTTTCTGCCAGAACCGCTTCAACGTCGGCAGTCTCAAACTGCTCGCCCATGTTATAGGTCATGATGGTACCACCGGTAAAATCGACGCCCAGGTTCATGCCGTGACCGGTCAGCGTCATCACAAGCGCAACGATGATGATGGCGATGGAAACAGCTGCGCAGGGCTTGAGGTGGCTTTTCACTTTGATTTCCATGATTCATTCCTCCTCGCCTTATCGCACATAGAGCTTCTGGTTCTTGATGCCCAAATCGGCAAAAACATCCAGCAGCTTGTGGGTAATGAACACGGCGGTGAACAGCGACGTCACAACGCCAATGCCCAGCGTCAGCGCGAAGCCGCGGACAGAGCCCGTGCCAAACGCATACAGTACGACAGCCGCGATGATGGTCGTCACGTTGGAGTCAACGATAGCGGAGAGCGCGTTGGAAAAGCCCTTGCGAATCGCAGAGCCCAGCGGACGTCCAACATTGACTTCCTCGCGAATGCGCTCGAAGATAACAACATTCGCGTCAACCGCCATGCCGATGCCCAAAATGATACCGGCAACGCCCGGAAGCGTCAGCTGCGCGCCGGTCAGAGCCAGCAGCAGCACGACGATCATGATGTAAATGGTCAGCGCGATATCGGCAACCACGCCGCACAGACGATAGCGGAAAATCATGAACAGCATGACCAGAATAACACCGATGATGCCCGCCTGAATCGCACGGTCGAGTGCCTCAACGCCCAGCGTTGCGGAGATTGCGCTGACTTCCAGCTGAGTCAGATTCAACGGCAGCGCACCGGAGAGAATCAGCGTAGCCAGATTCTTCGCTTCATCCGCGGTAAAGTTGCCCGTAATCTCGCCCTTGCCGCCCGCAATCACGGTGTTAACCGTCGCACGGGAAATGGTCTCACCATCCAGCGTAATGGAAATGGTCTTGCCAAGGTTTGCAGCGGTCGCTTCGGCAAAAATCCTCGCGCCCTCATCGTTCAGCTCGAACGCGATGCACGGCTTGCCGTCCTGATCATACGCAGCGGATGCGTTCTTGACCATGGCACCTTCCATCAGGTTGTTGCCGTTCTCATCAACAAAATAGAGCTGAGCCGGCGTACCGATGATGGTCAGAATCTCGTTCGGGTCAGACACGTTCGGAATCTCCACGCGGATGCGGTCGCTGCCCTGACGGGTGACGGTCGCCTCGGTAAAGCCCTGACGGGTCAAACGGCTGGTCAGAATGCTGACCGTAGAACTCATCTTTGTATCAAAATCGGGATCATCCGTATCTTCCGCCTGATAAACGGTATAAACACCGCCGCGCAGGTCAAGACCCAGACTGATTGCATCACCCCAAGGCTTGAGGTAGTTAATCATCGTTCCCTTGCCGAAGCCAAACAGCCCCAAATAGGCACAAACGGCAACGACAACCACGGTTGCGACCAGCGAAACAATCGCGCGCTTACGCGGATTCTTCGCCTTAGCATGTTTGTTAGCCATAACGTTTTTCCTCACTTCTGATTATGATTGAAAGGTTTACATATCTTCTGGCGTGCTATGCAAACCCATCACCCAGAGGAAACGCCTGATATACCGCACGCAGATAACTGCTTCTGCCGGACAGTATATTGCCGTTGGCATCGCTTCGCCGCTGCATACGCTCATGAACCGAATACTCGCTTTGCGAACAAATTACCCGTTCAGCATCGCCGTAAGCTCTTTCGCTTTCCTGCTGGCTCGACCGCTGATTCTGCGCGGAAGACAGGGTGCTGCAAAGCCACGCTTCACGACAGTTCAGCGTTTCTGCCTGAACGCTTTGTCTGTCAACCGCAATCAGCCTTTGCGCACCGGATAAAAGCAGGCAGGCGAAAATAAAGAACGCGAGGCAGCCCAAATATGCACGCCATGAAACACGTTTCATTCTTTTTCGCCCCCTTTTCAATT
>URJN01000105.1 GCA_900548125.1 uncultured Eubacteriales bacterium | reverse complement strand
GTCTGGACGGCAGTCCAGCGTAACCCCGATGGGTAAAAAAGCAGTTTCAGAGCAGAATGCGAAGCATTCTGTAATTGAAACGGTTTCATACTGAAAAGCATATTTTCAGAAGCAGACAGGTATAAAAAACATCGCAAAGCAGGGGCGGGATTTTTTAGCTCCGTTTCAATTCTTCCTATCTGTTATCATAACACAGGGAAGGCATAAAAACAACCGGAGACCGCCGCCCGAAAGGGGAAGCGGTCTCCGGCTTAACAAAGGAGAAAGTTACATGAAGAATGGAGAAGTTATTTGCTGGTGGTCGTATCGACATCGGTCGGCTGCGGGATGACCAAATCCAACGTCATTTCCTTGCCGTTGCGGTCAATCTTGACGGCAACCGTGTTGCCCGGCGTCTGCTTCGCTTTAAGGGCATTCAGCTCGTCAGCGGTCTTGACATCCTCGCCGGCAAAGCCGATGATAATGTCGCCCTTTTGCAGACCCGCACGCTCAGCAGCACTCATCGTCGATACATCCGTGATATACACGCCGACCGGCATGGAATACTGCTTACTCATGTCCTCCGTGATATTCTGGATGGTGATGCCCAGCATAATCTGGCTGCCCTTGGTCTGATCCTTGACGGAATCCGGATCGTTAATCATCTGCTCAACGAGTTCCTTGATGTTGTTGACCGGGATGGCATAGCCGATGCCCTCGATGTTCACGGAAGAACTCTTGGCATAGACCACGCCGATGACGTTGCCGTAGGAGTCAAACAGCGCGCCGCCGGAGTTGCCGGGGTTAATCGCCGCATCCGTCTGGATGGCGTTGATGGTCACGTCGTCAATGGTCAGCTCCTGCTCGACGGCGGAGATGATGCCCGCGGTCACGGAGCCATGAACCTTGCCCATCGGGTTGCCGATGGCAACCGCCAGCTCGCCAACCTCGAGCTGATCGCTGTCGCCGAACGCGGCGGCATTCAGACCCTCCGCGTCGATTTTCAGAACCGCGATATCGTTGTTCTCAGAGCTGCCGACGAGCGTCGCCTCATAGGTCTGCTCCTCCGCGTCATCTTCGCCGGAGTTGACATAGACCGTGATCTTGTCCGCGCCGGAGATGACGTGGTTGTTGGTCAGAATGTAGCCGTCTTCGGAAATGATGATGCCGGAGCCGGCAGCCGTTTCGGTGTATTCCTGCGTGCCGCCGCGACCGCCGCGTCCGCCATAGCCGTAACCGTAGCCATAGCCGAACATGCTGCCGAACGGATTGTAGTAATTGTCATAGTTGTTGTAGACCACCTTGGTCTCCGTTTCGATCGCGACAACGGAAGAACGGCACTTCTTGGCAATCTCCGGAATAGAGAGCGAATCTTCATTGGAAGCCGCCTCAACGACGCTGAAATGCTTATCGCCGGTTTCCGCCTGTGCCATTACGGAGAAACCCGCCGTCGCCGTCAACGCCAATGCCGCGGTCAGAGCGACGAGAGAACGAATATTCTTTTTCATTTTTAAAATCTCCTTTCGGGGTAATAAACTGTGATGTGGTTTCGCCTTTTCCCTCAGGCGATGGCTATATTATAGGAGAGAGCTTTGAAGAAAAAATGGTAGATATGAGGAAAAAACATTGAGACATTGTGACAAAATTATGGCAGAGTCAATGCGCCAGGCGCAAAGCGGCAAAACCGAGGGTGAGCAGGTCAAAACCGACGCGCATCAGCGGCGGCGTATCGCGCAGAAGGCGGGTGCCGCTGGTCATGACGCCTACGCCCGCGCCGGTGTCAGGGTCGGCGAAAAGCTCGGCGCACATGCCGTAGGCGACACCCTGATGCCCGACGGGCGACACACCGGAAAACACATTCGGCAGGTACGCGACATTCAGCCCGCGCCCGATGGAGCCTATGCCGCCCAAGCCATCCTGCGGCATGCGCATGAGGTCGAGCGACGAGCGGGAAAGGACGCCCATTTCGCCGTGGGAGGCGAGCAGACCGAGCAGCTTTGCCATGCCGTCGCTGTCGGTGATGAGCCGTCCTGCGGCGCAGAGGTAATCCCGTTCGGGATCGAAGGGATCGGCAGGGCGGGCGGCGAGCTTGGCGGCGTCGTACTTGAGCCGCGGCAGGAAAAAGCGGACGCCGTATCCGTTGGAGAGGTCGGAGACGGGGGAAATGCGCCGGGGATCATAGCTGGCGCGGATGGAAAGCGGCTCAAACACGCGCTGACGCATGATGTCGTCAAACGGCATGCCGGCGGCGCGTTCCATGACGACGCCCGCAACGCCTGCGCCGAGGTTGCTGTAATGGAAGGCTTCGCCCGGACGGGAAGGAAGCCAGTTTTCCGGTGCGCTGAGCAGCTCACGGAGGGTGCAGCCTGACTGCATGCCGCGTGAGCCGTAATTGCCTTCGTCGCGGATGGCGGCGCTGTGGGTCAGGAGCATGCGCAGGGTGACGGGACAATCCGGTGCATGCGGATTGCGGACGGGATAGCCCAGATACGCCGAAAGGTCTTTATCGAGCGAAAGCTGACCGGATTCGACGAGGGAAAGCGCGCCGAACGTCATGACCAGCTTGCTGACGGAAGCGACGCGGAAGCAGGTTTCCGGCTCGACAGGCATGGCTGGATGTAGACGGGCGTTGCCGAAGCAGAAGGTTTCGTGCTGTCCGGACGGACTGCGCAGAACGATGCACGCGCCGACGGTTCGGTTTTCGCGGAGAATATCTTCAACATAGCTTTCAAAGAGGATGCGGCTTCGCAGGGAAAGCCGTCCATCCCCGCCATATGAGAATTCAGGCAGACGGGAAGAAAGCCGCTTTGCCCGTTCAGAAAGCTGAAAAAGCTCGGATTCAGTCGGATTTTTCAAGGCAATTGCCCCCTTATGGTTCTTCTTGATGTCAGTATAAGCCCCCCAAAAAGAGCTGTCAACGAGAAAAAGTGCGGCGAATGCTTGCATGGGGGTTGACAATCCTGTATAATAAATTAATTTAAATTCGACTGATGGAAAATTGAATGAGGTGAAGAAGTTTGACGAATTTTCTGGCTGCGCTGGGGCAGTTTGGTCAGCCGCTTTCGATTGTTACGCTGCTGCTGCGCATTGGCGTGGCGGTACTCATCGGCGCGATTATCGGCATTGACCGCGAAATCAAGAATCGTCCGGCAGGCATGCGCACGCATGTGCTGGTCTGCGTGGGCGCGGCACTGGTTGCCATGATTGAATGCCAGTCCATTGCGGATGCGGTTGCGCTGGGCGACGCGGCGATTGGCGTCAGCGTGGGACGCATTACGACCTCCGTTGTATCAGGCATCGGTTTTCTGGGCGCGGGAACGATTTTTATGAGCGACCATAAGATTTCCGGCTTGACGACGGCGGCTTCCCTCTGGTGTACGGCGTGCATCGGTCTGGCGGTGGGCTTTGGCTATATTATGATGGCACTGGCGGCGGGCGCAATCGTGCTGGCGATTTTGAAGCTGATGCAGCGCGTCGTCCACGTCAACACGCTCAAGAGGCTGGAGGTTCAGTTTATCCACCGCACGCAGACGCTGGCGTTCCTCAACGAGTACTTTACGAATCTGGGCGTGACGGTATTGAATGTCGATTTCCACGCGGAGAGCCGACCGGAGGGCAATCTGTATACCAATCTGTATACGCTGACCATGCCCTCTAAGACGAGCTATGTCGATGTAATCGGCACGCTGTCCGAGCACCCGAACATTCGAACGGTTCGGACGAGAAACCTGTAAAAAAGCGGGCGGCTTTGCGCCGTTTCCCATACGGAAATGGAAAGCCTCAACCTTCACCTGCGGGTGGCGGATGAGGCTTTTTGCGTACAGGGCAATTGAGTGCGAAAGATATTTCTGGTCAGAAAAAAGGAAAAAAGAAGTGCGCTCAGATCGCTGATGCTCTGACAGAAAATCAACCCACGTTCTCCGAACAGGCGCGGCAGAATGAGCAGAAGCGGGATGAAGAAAAGACCCTGCCTGCTGGTTGCGACAAGGGAAGCGCGGACGGTCATGCCCATCGCCTGCGTGAGCATGGTCATCAGGACAACGGCACTTTGCGCAAAAAAGACGGCACTTTGTGCGCGCAGAGCCGAGGAAGCGAAGGCAGCGGTTTGAGCATCCGGCGCGAAACGGTCTGTCAGGACAGGGGCAAAGAGAAACACGGCGGCACTCAGCACAAGGGTTACGCCAAAGGCGGCTCTCTGACAGAAAAGATAGGCGGTTTTACAGCGGTTGAGTTTGCCCGCGCCGAGATTGACGCCGCAGACGGGCTGGAAGCCCTGTCCGAAGCCGATGAGCGCGGAGGAATAGAGCGTACAGACGCGAACGGCAAGCCCCATGCCTGCCAGCGCGTGCGCGCCAAAGCCCGCACAGATCCGGCTGAGCAAAACAGCGGAAAGGCTCGTCGTTCCCTGACGGAGAAGCGACGGAAGACCGGAACGCATGATTTCCCGAAGGACGGGCAGGGTTGGCTTGGCGCAGTGCAGGCGGGGGCGGATGAGCGACGCATCCCGACAGAGGGAGAAAAGGAGAATGGCGAAGATGGCGATTTCCCGAATAAGCATGGCGGCTCCCGCACCGTGTACGCCGAAATTCAGAAGCACACAGAAGATATAGAGGAGTGCGGCACCCAAAATGGAGCCGACAGCATAGGCTGCCATATTGGGAAGCGTCTTTCCCTGCGCACGAAGAAGGCTGCTGAGCGTCAGCGAACCGCAGAGCGGCGGCGCGCACAGGCAGACATAGCGCGCGTAGACTGTGCCGGACGAGCCGCCGGCGGATGCGCCGAGCAGCGAAAGCGCGGGCGCGGCAAAGAACAGCCCGATGACCGGAAAAACGCAGGAAATCGCCAGCGCGGAGAAAAAACCGACGGACGCGGAGCGAAGGGCACGGCCGCTGCTTCCGCAGCCCAGACAGCGGCTGACGGAGCTGCCCGCACCCATGCCGAGTGTGAAGCCGACGGTCTGCTCCAAAGCGGTCAGCGCGAAGCACGCGCCGATGGCGGCGGAAAGCTGTGCGTCGCTTCTGCCCAGAATCAGCGTTTCGAGCAGACTGCAAAAGGCGGAAGCGACCATGGCAGCGACGCTCGGCGCGGCGATTTTCAGCGTCAGGCGGCGCACATCACCCGCAAGCCATGTTCCTTTTTCGGCGGATAAAAGCTGCATGGCTTCCCTGCCTTTCACGATAAAAAGATATAAATACGAACGTTTTCGCAAACATCATTGACAGGCACGCGGTGTTAGCGTATCATGGACGTGAACGCCGCACACATTCTCTTCATGACAGGATAAACAGGAAACGGAAAAATCATGCGGCGCGTGAAAGAGGAGGAAGAGCGATGCTCATTGGCGCACTGGAAGCAGGCGGAACGAAGATGGTTTGCTCAATCGGAAATCCGGAAGGCGGCGTCTTGCAGCGGGCGAGTTTCCCGACCGTGACGCCGGATGTGACGATTCCGCAAATCGTTGATTTTATCGGCAAGTTTGATGTAAAGGCACTGGGCATCGGTTCGTTTGGACCGCTTGACCTGAATCCGGCTTCGCCGACCTACGGCTCAATCACCAAGACGCCCAAGACGGATTGGATTGACTATCCGCTGCTGAGTACGCTTCAGGAGGCACTCGGCGTGCCGACGGGCATCGACACGGACGTGAACGCCGCTGCGCTGGCGGAGCATACGATGGGCGCGGGCAAGGGACTTTCCAGCCTGCTGTATGTGACGGTCGGCACGGGCATCGGCGGCGGTCTGGTGATCGACGGCAAGATGGTGCATGGGCTTGTCCATCCGGAGATGGGACATATGCTTCTCGTGCCGCAGGAGGGCGATTCCATGCCGGACGGCGTATGCCCGTTCCACAGGCATTGTCTGGAGGGGCTGGCGAGCGGCCCCGCCATCGAAAAGCGTTGGGGGCTTTCGGCAAAGCTGATGACGCAGGATCATCCCGCATGGGATTTGGAAGCGAACTATCTGGCGCAGATGTGCGTGAACATGATTCTGACCGTATCGCCGGAGCGCATTGTGTTGGGCGGCGGCGTCATGCAGCAGATGCACCTGTTCCCGAAAATCCGCAAGCGTGTTCTCGCGCTGCTGGGCGGATATGTGGCTTCTCCGAGCATCACGCCGGAAGGCATTGAAGGCTATATTGTGCCGCCGGCACTGGGCGTCAATTCGGGCGTCATCGGTGCGCTGCTTCTGGGCGCAAGGGCGTTGGAGCAGGCGGAGAAATAACGGACAAAGAAGCAAAACAAAAGGGGCTGTCAAGCTAACAACACCGATATTTCAAGAGCAAAACCAAGTATTTGCGCCCGAAGGTTTCCAAAGGGCGATGCGCCAAACGGGCGCCGTAAACGCTCGGAAAGCCCTTTGGTGGGGCGATGGGGCAAAGCCCCATATCCACAAATGCTTGGATATTTGTTTCTTGAAATGTTTGGTTTAAGCTTGACAGCTCCTGCTGTATAGCGACGCACTTGAAAGCGTGCGCCGGATTATCTCTCGACTTCGTCCTCGGGAATGCGGTAGAGCTGGCGGTTATCCAAGCCCCAGACCTTTTCGGAGAAGCCACCCGGCATGGCGCGGGAAAGGGCTTCGTCCATCTCGAACAGGCGCGCATCCAGCGTGTCGATTGTATTGAGCACCTCAGCCTCGGGGAACTTCGGCGCAATCGGGCTGCCGTAATCCGGAATACCGTGGTGGGAAAGCACCATGTGCTGGAGGAGCAGCGCCTTGGCGGGGGAAGCCTTCGTCTTTTCGGCGGCGAGTTGGATGTTGACGACGCCGCGGACGATATGCCCCAAGAGCTTGCCGTCCACGCTGTAATCGGAGACCAGCCCGAGCGTGTCGGCGTCCATCTCGTCGATTTTGGCGAGGTCATGTACGATGACGCCTGCCGTCAGCAGACTGGGGTTGAGCTGGGGATAGACGCTCATGATGGCGTTTGCCGCGCGCAGCATGGTGGTCATATGGTGGAGCAGACCGCTGCGCTCGGCGTGGTGCATCTGCTTGGCGGCGGGGAAGGTCAGCAGCTTGTCGCCTGCGCGGTCGAGCAGCTCGCAGGTGATGAGCCGCAAATCCTTATCCGCGATATGATCTGCCGCGCGGATGATCTCCTCGTACATTTCGCGCGGGTCACGCGGCGCGCAGGGGATGAGCGTGGACATATCGACCGCGTCGCGGCTCTCGGCGGCGCGAATCTTTTCCACGCGCAGCTGCATGCGTCCGTTGAATTCGTTGCCGGTTGCGCGAACCTTGACGATGCTGCCCGCCAGCGGGGGCTGAACGGTGCCGTCCCACATTTTGGCGTTGATGGAGCCGGATTTGTCGGCGAGGGTCATATCCAGATAATTCTTGCCGTTGGCACTGGCGCGCTGCTCGGCAGAGCGAACGATCAGATAGCCTTCAAAGCGGTCGTCGCGCTTGATTTCAGCTAAATACATGGTCACAATCTCCTTCCTGATGTCAATTGATATTATGAACGATACGGCACGGCTTTGCAAGAAAAAGTTTATTCTGCTGGAAAAACAGGCAGAAACAGGTAT
>URJN01000104.1 GCA_900548125.1 uncultured Eubacteriales bacterium | reverse complement strand
AGAGAGCGGCTTTCCCCTCAATATCTTCTTCGAATTTCTCGTTGAGCGTGCCGATTACATAACAGTCGCGCCCGCGTTTCTTTGCCTGATAAAGAATCTTATCCGTCTGCGTGAGCAGATTCTGCACATCCTGCGGATAAGCAAACCGACAGACCCCGATACTGCAGCTGATGTGCCTGAACTCCGGCAGAATACCGGAGATATTCTCCCGAAACGTTTCGATTTTCTGCCTGAGCCTTTCCTCTGTCATCGCTTCTTCTATCATCACCGCAAACTCGTCGCCGCCGACTCTGCCGACTGCGCCGCAGGCAGAAAAAATCCGCTTCAGCGCATCCGCAATCTCCCTCAGCACCCTGTCGCCCGTAGGATGACCGCATGTATCGTTAATCGTTTTGAAATAGTCCACATCGAGAAACAGAAACCAACCGTTTCCCTGCTTCTCCTCCCGCTCCTGTGCGCTCTCGCAGTGATAGAAAAACAGCCGTCTGCCCATCACGCCGGTCAGCGCATCCAAATCGCGCAGATATCTCTGATAGGACATGTACTGATACAACGCCAGAAACAGAAAGAGCAGAATCATGTTCAGCGAAAGCGTCACAATCATGAACTGCACCTGCAAATGCAGCAAATCCTTTCCAGCGTCCCCGACGATGAAAACATCATGCTTGCCGAGCATATAGACCGTCCGCTGCGTAAAATACAGTGCGGCAATGACGGTCATGCACAGGATAAACACGACCAGACCGATTACGCCCTTTTTCATGTGGCGCGATATGCCTGAGCCGACCAGCGACTGATCCAGACAGAACCGAAGTTGCTGAACCGCTTTGCAGGAATACAGCGCATCCGCCATTCCAACGATTGCGACACAGAACAGCGCAAGCGGAATACCCCGTCCCGGGATAAACGTTGTCGTATCGACGATATTGAATCCCAGCGTGGGAAACAGCAGACCCATCGCGCCGAAAACCATCGCCGCCTGAAGCCTGCTGGCGCATGCAGCGATGACCGCAAAACCGATTTTCCTGTGTTTGGTTTTCTTCGCCCACGAAAACAGCAGACCAATCAGCAGCCCAAACAGCGTTCTCGTGCCGACACTGAGCAGCAGGCTCTTCACGGGCGCGCCGCTTAAAAGCGGCGAAAACACCATATCCGACGCCATGACGTATGTCGCAGACGCCTTGTACATGCTGCATAAGCCGAAAACCGTTCCGACGACCGCCGCCTGCGAAACTCCCAATAGGCAGGCGGCAACCAGGATCGGGATATACGCCGTCGTGATGGATATCGGCGGAAGATGAATATATCCCAAAAAGGTAAAGGACATCAGAAATTCCAGCGCAATCAGCATGGCAAAGATATACCGGTCAAAGTTGGATGCGCCTCCGCTGCCCTTTGCGCCTGCCGCGCTGTCCTGCAAAATAGCACTCTGTTCTGTCATGGTTCTCTCACATGCCCAACGGCTTTTTTCCCGGCGTTCCCGCTTTGCGCGGATAAGTCTTAGGGGTCACGCCTGTTTTATCTGTAAGGAGCAAAACATGCGCCCAGTCCTCCCTGCGGGGAATCGGCGCATCCACCGTTCCGCGGATGGTTCCGCCCAGCAGGAACGCGGCACGCTTCGCGGCGGTCATTTCCTCTGCCACGCCGGGACCTTTCCACGCAATCGAAATGCCGCCCTTTTTGACGAACGGAAGCGTCAGCTCCTGAAGCGTCGCAGCGTTGGCGACCGCGCGGGAAACCGCCGCGTCATATTGCTCGCGATGCGCCGCCATCCTTGCTGCATCTTCCGCGCGGGCATGCAGCGTCGTTGCCTTCAGTCCGAGCCGATTGAGCGCGTCTTCCAAAAACGATATGCGCTTTTGGAGCGCATCCAGAAAAGTCATTTGCAAATCCGGACGCAGAATGAGCAGCGGCATGCCCGGAAAGCCCGCGCCCGTACCGACGTCGATGACCTTTGCTCCGTCCGCAAGCAGCCCATGCGCCAGCGGCGCGGCGCTGTCCAAATCGTGACGGTCTACGCGCTCATCCTCATCCAGCACAGCGGTCAAATCCATCCGTGCGTTGTATTCATCCAAAATGGCATGAAACGCTTCAAAACGCTCCAGTGCTGTTTCGTCCGCGGCAATGCCCATTCTGTCAAGACCGGTCTTCAGTCGTTCTCTGTTCATTCTCGCATGCTCTCCCACATAAATTTCACCCAGCTCAGCCCCTCGCGCAGGTGGTTTTTGATGAAGTATTCCGGTTTGGAGGGGCTTCCCTTGCCCGTCGCCGTAATGCCGACCTCTTTGCAGAGTGCCAGCGCACGGGCAACATGGTAATCGCTGGTCACGACAAGTGCCTGCGTCAGCCCCTGATCGTCCATAAAAGACTGCGCGTAGCCCAGATTCTGTCGGGTATTAAAGGAACCTGTTTCCGCGATAACCTCTTTTTCGTTTACACCGCGCTCCACAAGCCAGTCACGCATGACATCGCCTTCCGCGCGCGGCTCGTCGCTTCCCTGCGCGCCGCAGACGATCATCATGCTCGGTTTTTTGCGATATTCCTCCAAAGCCGCCGTCAGCCTGCGTTCCAACGCGACGGAAGGCGTGCCGTCCGCCTTGACTTGTGCGCCAAGCACAATGATGGTATCAAAGTCGCCAATCGGCGGCAGATGTGTTTCTTTATAATAAACGAAACCAATCAGCCCTGCCGCAGCAACCGTCCCTGCAACCAGAAGAGCCAGTATCACCATCAGCAGCCTCCTCAGAAATGTTCTCATATCCGTATGCTCCTTATGTTCCGCGCCGCAGATATCGCTTTGACCCTCCGCCGCGTGAAGATGAATTCAGTAAATTTCGGCAAACAAACTTATTCATCCATATTCAACGCGGCAAGCTCTTCTTCCTGCTCCTGCTTGAGCGTTCCGCGCCTTCCGGGAACATTCCGGCTTCGAATCAGATAACTCAGCTCCTCTTCGCTCTGCTGTCCGTCAAACTGGCTGTTTTTCGTCATGGAATAGACGGTCGATCCGGCGAAAATCAGGTGGTCGATGACGCGCACGCCGATGACATTCAACGCGCTGATGACCGCACGGGTCGCGTCGTAATCATCCTGCGACGGTTCTGCCGTCCCGCTGGGATGGTTATGCGCAAGCAGCACGGCATGGGCATGATAGCGCAGTGCGGTTTCGACCACTTCACGCGGATAAATCTGCACCTGGTCGATAGTACCCTTATGCAGCAGAGCAGGACTAAGCACACGTCCGCTCTGGTCAAGGCAGATCATATAGACACATTCTTCATGCACGCCGAAAAACAACGCTCCGGCATAGCGTTTTGCGCCGGACAGATTGGTAATCGAGGGCTTCGCGCCCATAGCGCTATGCTGGTAATAACCCATCAACTGCGGCATGAGAGAAAGAAGTGCCGCCGCATTCTGTCCCACACCGGCTACACGCGTCAGTTCAGCGGGCGACGCCTCCAGCACGGCACTGAGCGAACCGAACCGCCCAATAAGCGCATGCGCCAGCGGGTTGACGTCCTTTTGCGGGATAGCAAACATGAGCAGCAATTCCAGCACCTCATGCTCGGAGAATCCGGAAAGCCCCTCTTTCAAGAATCGCTCGCGCAGTCTGGCTCGATGCCCCGCGTGAACCGTCTTTTCGCTCATGTTGACCTCCTTCGGGAGAAACGATTGGGGCTTTGCCCGCAAAGCGCACCTCTCCGGCTCAATATCCCTTCAAAATTTCTTCCAGCTCGCCAAAATCACGGGCTACCGGCAATCCGGAAGACAGGAGCCGCTTCAGGTCGTTGTGTCCCCACGAAACCAGAATACAGTCCGCACCCAAATCCTCTGCCAAATGCGCATCCGTCAGCATATCGCCAATCAGCACGACATCCCTGCCCTCAAGCCCCAGCTCGCGCAGCTGACGTCTGCCAATCTCGGTTTTTTTCGACGCGCTTTCATCCTCCAAGCCGCTGATATCCGTCATATACGGCGTCAGCCCCAGTGCTTCGCACTGTTTTCTGAGCGACGGCTCATAGGACGCGGACAACACAGACTGGCTTCTTCCCTGACTGTGAAAAAACCGAATCGCATCCAGCGCACCGGAAACCAGCCCGACCCCGACAGCCTTCTGATTGAATTCATCCAGCCAAAGCCGCGCTATGGTTTCATAGCTGTGAACGCTGTAATCCACGCCGACGGCGGGATAAAAATCGCGCACGGGCATGGTCATGTTGTTCCTATAATCATCAATCGTAATGGCGGGGATGCCCAGCTTCTCAAAGACGTTGTTGTCCACATCCAGAGAAAGCTGGGTATCGTTGAGCAGCGTACCGTTAAAATCCCAAATGATGTGCTTCATATTGCCCTTTCAATCCCTTCGGGGGAGCGGAGCAAAGCCCCAGCCGTCTTATTTGTTAATCAAACAGCGCACGGATATCCTCCGGCGTCAGCTGTGTCGGCATCGCTTCGCCAGCCGTAATCATCTGATCGAACATCGCGCGCTTGCGTTCGCCGAGCTTGACGACCTGCTCTTCGATACTGCCGCGGGTAATCATGCGGATAACCGTGACCGTGTTCTTCTGTCCGATACGATGGACGCGATCCGTCGCCTGATCCTCCGCCGCCGGATTCCACCACGGGTCGAAGTGGATAACCGTATCCGCGCCGACAAGGTTCAAACCGGAGCCGCCTGCCTTCAGCGAAATCAGGAAGACCTGTCCCTCGCCCGCGTTGAACTGCTGAACCATCTCTACGCGGCGCTTAGGCGGCGTTTCGCCGTCCAGATACATGCAGGAAATGCCGACTGCCTCCAGCCTGCGCTGCAAAATTTTCAGCATGCGCGTGAACTGGGAGAATACGAGCGCGCGGTGTCCCGCTTCCAGCGAGCCGGGCAGAACATCCAGCAGCATATCCAGCTTTCCACTCGACGCCGCATAGCTCGGCAGAACCAGCGACGGATGACCGCAGATTTGGCGCAGCTCCGTAATCGCGGCGAGCATCTCGATGCGGTTGTTGCCGCCAATCATGCCCTCGACCTGCGGACGCAGGCGCAGCAGGCTCGCCTGATAGACGCGGCGCTGCTCCTCGGTCATATCCGCCGTCAGCGTGATTTCCACCTTTTCCGGCAGCTCGCGCAGAACATCGCCCTTCAAACGGCGCAGCAGGAACGGACGGATGCGGCGGCGCAGAATTTCGGCTTCCTCGCCCGTGCCAAAGCGGTGCATGAACTGCGCAAAGGAATTGAGATAACCCGGCAGAACGAAATCGAAGATGGACCACAGCTCACCCGGGTGATTCTCCATCGGCGTGCCGGTCAGCGCGAAGCGCGTCTGCGCCTTGAGCTGCTTGACCGCGCCCGCGCCGACGCTCATCGCGTTCTTGATATACTGCGCCTCATCCAGAATCGCAAAACGGAAAGGCACTTTGGAGAGCAGACCGATATCGCGGCGAATCAGCGGATAGCTGGTCAGATAGACGTCGATATCCCTGTCCGGACCGGACAGGCGCGCAATCGTCTGCGCACGCTGCACCTGACTGCCCTCGCCCGCCGCACAGCGAAGCTCCGGCGCGAATTTCGCAATTTCAGCCATCCAGTTGTAAACCAGAGAGGTCGGCGCGACAACGATGGATGCGCTGTCCTGATCCCCGCGCCGCTTCGCCCAGAGCAGCAGGGTGATGACCTGCAAGGTCTTGCCCAAGCCCATGTCGTCGGCAAGGATGCCGCCCATGTGCAGCCGGTCGAGTGCCTGCATCCACATGAAGCCGCGCATCTGATACGGACGGAGCATGGAATTCAGCGGTTCGGGGCAAGGCTCGCCGTCATCCTCCAGACTGCCGACCATCTCCTTGACGCTCTCATCTGCCTTGACCGGTACGCTGCCGCCCTCCAGCAGGCTCATCATATACGCCGCGCGGAAGGACGCAACCTCAACCACGCCGCGGACATTCTTCTCGTCCTCGGCTTCCTCGCCGTTGTCCGCGCCAATCGCGGCTTCCGCCATCTCGCGCCATTCATCCATTTCGGACAGGTCGAGGAACGAACCATCCTTCAGGCGGAAATACTTCTTGTGGTCACGCAGCGCGCGCAGAATCGCCACGATTTCCGGCGCAGGCTCGCCGTTTTCGGTCATCTCCAGCCGCAGTGCGCCCTCCTGCATGCGCAGTGTTCCGGTAAAATGCGGCTTGCGCGGCGTCATCTTTCGGAATTCATCGGAGCAGTAGACCTCTGCGTTCTCCTGCATCCGATAGATGCCCTCGGTCAGGAAGCGATAAATAGGCTCCTGACCGCCGAGGATGACGCGCCCTTTCTGCATGCGGAAACCAAACGCCGCCAGCAGGTCAAGCGCACGCCGCTCTGCCGCCGCATCGCGCAGGAGCAGAATGCGCTCCTCGTCCTCGCTCTGAGGCGCCTGCGCCGCAAACGGGTCAATCTCCTCATCGCCATACAGGAACGCAATCTTGCACAGAACAAGGTTGTTGTCGCGGTCGAAATATGCACGCACCTTGAGCGGACGCCGGATGATGCGCTCAGCCAGCGCACCGTCGAGCGTCACCGTACCTGCACGTTCCAGCGCGGGCAGCAGGTCAGAGATGACCCGCGGACTCTGCTGCGCGTCAAAGCGGAAAGCGACCGGCATACCCGCGCCCGTCTGCGCGGACAGCAGCACGCGCACAATGCCCTTCTGCACCTCCGACAGCCGCAGAACGTCGCCTTCGCAATAGACATAGGTGCATTCCGTGTCGAGCATGCGCAGGGTCTTGGGCATCTGCGCACGCACCTCCAGCTCGCGCCCGCTGGCGAACACGCCGAAGAGCAGCTCAACCTGTCCGTCGAATACGCTGGGGACGGTCACAATCTCCTCGCCAAAGGAAATCTTGAACGGCTTCGCCATCAGCAGCTGCATCAGCCGCGGAACGAACCGATCCGCAACGGTCAGGAATTTGGCGTCAAGACCGGTCTGAACGAGCTTGCCTTCCAGCTGGCAGACATAGGCGGCATCCTGAAGGAGCTTGATGATTTTGGCGTCCACGCCGGTGAAGCCCATCCATTCCGGCTCAAGCACAAAGCCCTTGCCGAAAGCAATCGCCGTCTTTTCCTGCAAACCGCGGAGGAACTGCGCCATAGATTTGACGACATACATTCTCTCCTGACCGACACGCAGGGACACGCGTACCGGCTCGCGCTCGCCCAGCAGACGCAGCGTGATTTCCATCTCAAGCGGCGTTTCCATCGGCAGCGCACTTTGCAGCGTACCCATCAGCGCGCCGGCATTCTCCCTTGCGCGGCGGCGGCGCATTTCCTCAATCGCGCCGGTCGAAATCGCCTGCATCATCGCAGCAGCGAGGTGACGGCACGGTTTATGCACGTTGCCGAAAAAATCGCACGAGCAGCGTCCGCTCAGCTTATTCGTTGCGCCGACGCGGACGATACGCCGCGGGTCGCCATCGACGGCATAGCGCAAAAAGCCGTTTTCCTCCTCGAGCGGGTGTACGCCGCCCTGACGGAAAATAGTCAAGCCTGCATTGTATTCTTCCTCCGGCGTGATGCGCCGAATCATATCCATTCCTTCAGCCACAATATCTCTCCGCTTCCA
>URJN01000103.1 GCA_900548125.1 uncultured Eubacteriales bacterium | reverse complement strand
GCTACTTCCAACATCTTCTGAGATATGTCAATCCCAACGACTTTTTCTGCCCCATAATCAACGATCTTTTTACAGTGTTCTCCAAATCCGCATCCCAAATCCAAAACTCTTTTTCCTTTTAATTCGGGCATCATGGAAAACAACGCAGGGATTTCAAACAAATTGTTTGCGTTGACCTGATTATCCCTTATTTTCTTATACCCTGAAAAAAACACTTCATCGTCGTATATATTCTGCCGAGCCATTTCAAACCTCCGTAAAATCCCGATTTCCTGCTATCAACTGAATATAGCACACTTTAAACGCCGATGACAATACGCAATCTCGCGCACATTCACAGACGCCATCCTTTTTCTGTCAACTTGCGGATTCACGCATTCGTTCGAAGCAGCTCCATCCGTTCGATGAGCCTTCGTCCCTGTCCCGCGGGCGCGGTCATCGCCAGAACGGTATCTACCCTTGCGATATTCGGCGCAAGCCTCGTCACAAGGCCTGCGCATTGATCAAATCGTTCCGGTGCTTTCAGCGGCGCAAATCGAAGCGGAACAACAGCGTCATATTGGGGCAGTCTGTCCGCCGCATGCGGCTCCATGAGCAACGCCGCCGCATCCGCATCGCCCGCCAGCCGCATGGAAAGGTAGCGCAGCAACACGGTCTGCGCCGCCTGCTCCTGCTGCTGTTCATCGGGCTGTTCGTCGGTTTCCGGACGGATTTCAAGCTGGATGACGCCGTCTGCCCACAGGAGCGCATAGCCGACCGTTTCAGGCTCAAGCCGCGCAATGCTGCCGTTTTGAAGCACCATTTCCAACGCCGCTGATTTCGTTTTGATATCCAGCGGAAAGAATTGTATGAAGACTTCAGCGTTTTCCGATGCAGGGAAGGTCTGTCCCTCCCTGTCCACCGGTCCGCAGAACTGCCCATTGACCCACAGCAGTCCTCGCACGGCACTCTCCATTTCAATCATACAGCGCACATACCCACCCTCTCTCGAAAGATGGGTATGCAAAAAGAGGGAGCGTCTATGCACTCCCCCCCTTAAAAACAATTCTTCCCTTTTAACCGCCGATTTTCAAAGCACCGCTCACGCCCATCTTCGCGGAAATCTCACGCGGAACGGCAATCGCGCCCTCATATCCCAGCGCGCCAAGCACGTCAATCATCGCCTGCTGTACAGGTGCTTTTCCCGCAACGTAGATTCTCGGCAGAAGAATGTCGTGCATCGGCTCAACCGTCGGCGGAAAGCCGAGTGCCGCGCCTACGCCGAGCGACTGAATCACCGTGCCCGTCGGAAGCGGAATCTCCTCCGGCTCATCGGGAAGGAAATCTTCCATCGCCTGCACGTCCAGCGCCAGTGCCGCGCCAAGCAGGTAGCTCTGAATCTCCGCCGTGCTGCGCTTGCCCAGCGTCCGCAGGATTCGTCCGGAGAACGCCGCGCGCCCCAGCCCGCTTTGCGAGCAAGCCCATGCGCCCTCCATCGCCATTTCGCTGACATAGGTTTCCGGCGTCACAAACGCGCTTCCGACCGCATCGGCAAGGATGGTATGATGGGTCATCGCATCCAGCAGTTCACCGGATATGGACGTCATGCAGCCGATGATTTTTCCTTCTTCGCTCATCGCAACGAATTTGTTGTGCGAGCCGGGCAGGACAAGCATCGCCTTCTCCTTCAGTCCCAGCAGGTCATACAGTCCGATGGCTTCCGTTTCCTCTCCGCGCATCATATCCATCACGCTGAAGTTTTCCAAATCCACGGGCGCGGCAAAGTTGCGCACACCGGGGATAAACGCGATGGGGAACGGCGCGATTTCCGGAAAGACCTGCTCACGCATCGCGTTTTTCAAATCCTGCGCCGACGCAGGCGCAGATACATGCGGGATTTCGAGCAAGCCCATGTCGCTGGTAATCATGCCGTAGGCGATGCAGCGGCGCACGTCGCCCGCTTCAAGCCCATTCCTGCCGAGCAGCTGCGCGATGCACTCCGCAAGCGTCGTTTTCAGATAGCTGTTGTTTCCGTCTACTGCGGTATGGCGAACGCCGCCGTCCCGCGCTATGCTGTCCAGCGGTTTGCGCTCGTCGCTGAGCAGCGTCACGCGCAGGTTCGTCGTTCCGCCGTCAATAATGAAAATCATTTCGCCGCCTCCCATTCTGCGATTGCCTGCGTGAATGCCTTCGCCCGCGCTTCAACCGCCGCATAATCTCCCTCGCGCACAGCCTTTGCCGGCACGAGCTGACCGCCCACGCCAAAGCCGCACACGCCCGCGTTCAGGAATTCACTCACGTTTTCCGGCTTGACTCCGCCGACCGCCGTCATCGGGATATGCGCCAGCGGCGCACGAACCGCCTTGATATACCCCACGCCAAGCTCTCCCGCCGGGAACAGCTTTACGATATCCGCGCCCGCGTTATGCGCCGCAACGATTTCCGTCGGCGTAAGCGCGCCGGGCATGGATACCATGCCGAGCTGACGTGTCCGGCGGATGACGCCGTAATCCACATTCGGTGAAATGACCAGGCATGCGCCCGCGTCGCATGCGGCTTCAACCTCCGCAACAGTCAACGCCGTGCCGCATCCGACCAGCATGCTGCTGCCGTATTTTTCAACCGTATGGCGAATCTTCGCCGCATTCTCGCGGATGCAATCCTCGCCGTCGTGGTCAAACGTAAATTCCAGAATGCGCACGCCGCCAGCCGCCAGCGCTTCCACCACGCCATCCAGCTTTTCCATCGGAACGCCGCGCAGAATCGCAATCAGCTTTTCCCGACGAATTGCCGTCAAAACCTCATGATGAGAAAGCATGTCTTTTTCCTCCCCGTTTACGCGCAGAGCGCAAGGATTGCATAAGCGTAGATTCGCGCCGCTTTGATAAAGTTGGCAACATCAATGCTCTCGTTCGCCTGATGCTCCAGCTCCAGCTCGCCCGGGAAAAGCATGCCGTATGCCACACCTTCCTTCAGGTGGCGCGCATACGTACCACCGCCGATGGCAAACGGCTTCGCGTCCGCGCCCGTGATGGTGTTGTAAACATCCATCAGCTTGACAACCAGCTCGCTGCTTTCCGGAACGTGATGCGGCTGGCTCGCGTGCGCCGGCTCAAGTACAAAGCCCGCGGGCGCAAGACGCTTGGCAACCGTTTCGCTGATGGTGCGGTCATTGAAGAACACCGGGAAGCGGCAGTCAAACGTCACATCCAGCTTGCCTTCCTTCGCAGAGAGCAGACCGAGATTGATGGTCAGCTTGCCGGAAACCGCGTCGCTGCCCGCAATGCCCAGATTCGCGCCCTCCGCTCCCTCGCCCGCCGCTTCATCAAGCAGCGCAATCGGCGCACCGCCGATGCCCAGCTTGTTCAGCACGGCAATGAGCATCTTCGCGGCATTCTTGCCCTTCTCCGGGCAGGATGCGTGCGAGGCAACGCCGGTCACCGTCAGGCGGGTGTTTCCGTCCGCCAGCTCGGTTTCCAGCTGGCAATCCTCGTCATCGACATCAAACGCATCGGCAGCCGCTTCGCGCCAATCGCCCGCCAGAACCGCCGTCGCCAGATTCGGAACGATGTTGCAGCGCGTTCCGGATGCGATTTCAAGCAGACGATTATCTGCCATCGGCGCATGGAGAGTGAGCTGCATGATGCCCTTTTCGGTGTTGATGAGCGGGAAATTCGCGTCCGGAGAGAAGCCCATATCCGGCAGACCGACCTTCTTCTCGTAATACTCCAGATCCTCCATGCCGCATTCTTCATCGCAGCCCAGAATCAGGCGGCAGCGGCGGCGAAGCGGAATACCCGCATCCATGATTGCTTTCATGCCAAAGAGCGCGGCAACGCCGGGGCCCTTGTCGTCGCTGGTTCCGCGCCCAATCATGCGTCCGTCGATGATTTCCGCGCCGTAAGGCTCATGAATCCATCCGTCGCCCTCGGGCACGACGTCCAGATGCGCCAGCACCGCCACAACGTCATCGCCCGAACCGATTTCCGTGTCGCAGCAATACCCGTCCACATCGCGCGGCTCAAATCCAAGCCGCTTCAAATCCGCCATCGCGGTATCCAGCGCACGGCGAACGTCCGCGCCAAACGGCGCATTCTCCGCGCTTCTCTCGGCGCGCACGCTCGGCACGCGCACCCAACGCTGAAGGGTTTCTACCATGTCGTCTTTAAGAGCGGCAAGCGCCGCATCCAGCTTTTCATTGTACTGCATGAGAATTCTCCTCTCTTATCCCAAAACTGTTTTCATTCGATCCAGTGCCGCTTCCAGCTGTGCACGCGGACACCCGATGTTCAAGCGGATAAATCCGCGTCCACCCTCGCCAAAAACCAAACCGTCGTTCACTCGAACATGCGCATCGAGCAGCCGACGCATCAGTTCCTCCTGCTCAAGCCCCAGTGCGCGGCAGTCCAGCCACATCAGATATGTCGCCTCCAGCGGCGTCACGACAACCTTCGGGAAGTTTTCCTTGGCATACTGCATCACGAAATCGCGGTTCTCCATCAGGTACGCCTTCAAGCCGTCAAGCCACTCGTCGCAGCCCGTATAGGCGGCGCGGGTAGCCGCCAACGCAAACACATTGCCGCTCGTCACACCGCAGGCGGTGATTTCCCTGCGGATGCGCTCACGCATCTTTTCGTTCTCGCAGATAATAGCGCTCTGCTGAAGCCCTGCGACATTGTAGGTCTTGCTTGCCGCGCAGAGCATAACGGCAAACTCGCGTGCGTGCGGCGCATCCAGCATGCAGTGATGCTCTGCGGGCGGGTAGACAAAATCCGCGTGAATCTCGTCGCACGCCAGCGGCACACCGTATTTATAGCAAAGCGCAGCTACATCCGCAAGCTCCTTCTCCGACCATGCGCGTCCGCACGGATTATGCGGCGAACACATCATGACCATCTTCGCTTCGCGCGAGGCGAGCTTTCCCTCCGCGTCGGCGAGATTCAGCGTATAGCGTCCCTTTTCGTCGCGCTCCAGCGGACTGGCGACAACCTTTCTTCCGTTCTCTCGGATGGACGCATAGAACGGACCGTAGATTGGCGTAAAAATCAGCACGCCGTCGTTCGGCTCGGTCAGCGCACGCACACACATGCGCAAGCCGGATACAACGCACGGAAGCACCATCACCGATTGAGGATCAATGGCAACCTGATGACGCCGCTTCCAGTAGTCGCTCAGCGCGCGGGCGTCCTTCTCCCCCGCGTGCGTATAGCCCCATGTTCCCTGCGCGGCGACCTTGGCGAGTGCCTGCGCGACAGCGGGCGGCGACGGAAAATCCATATCCGCAACCCACATCGGAATCATATCCGGATCCTTGTTTTCCTCCAGCATGCCGTCCCATTTCACGCAGTTTGTGCCGATGCGCGAAATGCCGGCGTCAAAATAAGCCTTGTCAAACGTCATTTTCCCCGACCTCCTCATTCTTTGGTATCACGAAAAGCAGCGGCAGTATGCAGACAAACGGATATAGATATCTCGACTGCGCCACCGGTCCCAGCAGATACGTTCCCCACAACAGCACCGGCAAAAGCAGAACGATGAACCGTTTCCAATTTCCTGCATACATGGCAGAAAATACGCTCAAAAGCATCAGCCAGATGATAAGCCCCGCGTTGAATACCCATCGCAGGATTGGAAAATGATCCGCGCCGTCCGCCCAGATTTGGGTGTCCAGCCAGTTCCGGATGCCTTTGAATCTCGACGGATGAACGAGCGGCGGCTGGCTGTATAATTCAGTCAGCACCGTTCCGTATGAGCCGGAATCAATGTACTCCGGCGTCACCCGATAGACCTGATAGGGATACAGATACGGGAGCATCAGATTCAGAAAAGCATCCAGATAGATTTCGGGACATTTCTTCCCGACGGATAGCCACAGCTTCGCCGCGCCGACAGGGTCTTTTTTGAATTCTTCCGTTTGGAAACGCCATTTGACCTGATCGGACAGCGTTTCGTCGTAGAGCTCATAGCCCCTGTCGCAGATATAGGTATCCAGAGCCTGTTGTTCCTCCTGCGTAAAGACCTGCGGCGCAAGCCTGTGCGCGCGGGAAAGCTGCTGTATGGGAACGGATAACATCTCCCGAATATTTCCCTTTTCCGCGTGCGTCGCCATCACAAGCCCCTGATTGACCATCAGCGACAAAACCGATACAGCCGCCGCACAGCATGCGATTCTCCGAAGCCGCTTTCCTCCGAAAATCAGCAGAATGACCATCCAGACCAGCATCGCATAAATCATGTTGTTGCGAAGCAGGCACGCCATCATTCCGCTGACCACCATGCCCGCAAACCGCAAAGCCGTCAGTTTCCGAAAGCGCATCCATTCCAGCGTCCAGGCGAAAAATACCGTCAGAAAACCGGAAAACAAAACATCCTTTGTGCATGTGCTGGCAAAAATCATATGAAACGGATACAGCGCAAATATGCCCGTGCAGATTCTTGCTGCTCGGCGTGAGCCGCTTCTTGAAACCGATGAGCAGGTCAGGGCAAAGCAGCCCGCCATCAAAGCCATCTGAATCAGGCTGTATACCGCCGCGCATTTTTCCAGCGATTCCAGCGTTTCAAACAGGGACAGGCATGCCCCTAAAAACAGCGTATGCACCAGCGGATGAAACGTCGTATACCGGCTGTATACGACCTGTTCTGCCTGCACCTGCGTATCGTATGCAAACGTACCGGGATAATAAATCAGAAAGATTGGCACATAGCACAGGAAGATTACCAGAAACGCGCACCATGTGCAGAACGGCTTCTTTTCTTCCCCCTGCACGCACGTTATTTTCGGTATCAGCACGCCCATCAGCATCAGCAGCACAATCCATGCGATAGGAAAGGCAACCGCAAAACGGGTCAGCGTTGCCCCCACCGACGTCACGCCTGTCTGGTCAATCTGCGAGCCGAGCGAAAACAGCAGCGCATAGACGGCCGCTCCCAGCGTCAGGACGAAAATCTTCCTGCCGGCGTGTTCCTTCCATATATTCTGCATACTCCGCATGGTCAGACCTCGCAGGCGATAATCCAGTAACCGCCATCGCGGGCAATGACCTCAGCGTTTGCGTAAAGCTCCTTGAGGAATTTGAGTGCGCTCGGTGCGCCCTGCTGCTTACGGATGACCAGATACAGCGCACCGCCGGGCGCGAGATGCGCCTTAGCATCCTCGAACATCCGATAGATGACCGCTTTTCCGGCTCGAATCGGCGGATTAGTCATCACGGCGTCAAACTCGCCCTCGACAGCGAAAAAACCATCGGACAGGACAGTCTTTGCCTGCATATGATTCTTGGCGACATTCTGCGCCGCCAAAGCCAGCGCGCGCTCGTTGACGTCTGCCATCGTCATTTCAAGCGACGGAAAGCGCGACAGCGTCATTACGGTCATTGCGCCCCAGCCGCATCCCATATCCAGCACACGCCCGTGCAGCTCAGGCAGGCTCTTACAGAGCAGCTCACTGCCGGGATCGACATGCTGCTTGGAGAACACGCCCGCATCCGTATCAAACGCAAGCGTCTTACCCATGAACACAGTCGTGAAATGGCGATCCTCGTGTTCACTGGTAGGGGCATTGGTATAATAATATTCCGGCATAAAAAACTCCTTCATTATAGGGTGGGGT
>URJN01000102.1 GCA_900548125.1 uncultured Eubacteriales bacterium | reverse complement strand
TGGTGTACGGGATGCCCACCTCCATATTAGCCCGCTGAATGGCGGGGATGGCGGCGTAGAATTCCTCCCATGTCCAGTTATCGCTTTCTATTATACCATGTTTTTCGTTATTCGGAAAGCATTTTTCAGCAGATTCCGAAATATGGCAGAAATGTGAAAACGGTGATTTTGTCGAGCGTTTGCGTGCGCTTATCGGCAATTCAGTAGAATCAGACGCCGGAGTAAGCAGCGAAGCCGCAGTCAATCGGCAGAACGACGCCGGTAATCGCGGAAGCAGCCGCGTCATCCGTCAGGAAGAACACGCCGCCGAGCAGCTCCTTGGAATCCACGAAGCGGCCCATCGGGGTGCCGGCGAGAATCTTCGCGCTGCGCGCGGTCGGGGTGCCGTCCGCGTTGAAGAGCAGAGCGCGGTTCTGGTTGGAAACCAGGAAGCCCGGAGCAATCGCGTTGCAGCGGATGCCGGTGCCCGCAAAGTGGGTCGCCAGCCACTGGGTGAAGTTGCTGATGGCAGCCTTCGCGCCGGAGTACGCCGGAATCTTGGTCAGCGGGATGTAAGCGTTCATGGAGGAGATGTTCAGGATGTTGCCGCTCTTGCGGGCGACCATGTCCTTGGCAAACGCCTGAGTCGGCAGCAGCGTGCCCTGGAAGTTGAGCTTGAAGACGAAGTCAACGCCGCTCTGATCCAGATCGAAGAAGGTCTTCTGACCTTCCTTGGCTTCGTGCTGATACTCGTTGTCGGTGGTTGCGCGCGGGTTGTTTCCGCCGGCACCGTTGACCAGAATATCGCAGGGGCCGAGGTCGGCGAGAACCTGCTGATGGACGGCTTCAAGAGCCTCCGGATCAAGGACGTTCGCCTTGTAGCCCTTGCAGATATAGCCCTCGGCGGTCAGCTCGTCGGCGAGCTTCTGGACGGCTTCTTCGTTCAGGTCGAGCGCGGCAACCTTGGCTCCGGCCTGCGCGTAAGCGCGAGCCATTTCACCGCAGAGCACGCCGCCCGCACCGGTGATAACGACAACTTTACCGGAAAAATCAACATTCAAAGGCAGATTCATAGTTCTTCTACATCCTTTCAATCGGTTGTGTTTAAAGAAATATATCGCTTAAACGGGGCGGGGCGGATCACTCGATGATGCCGCCGTTCGCCTCGATCAGGCCGTTGAGATAGGCAGAGCCGAGCGCGCGGTCATACAGACCATAGCCGGGCTTCGCGTTGGAGCCGACCTCGCTCCAGATCATGCGTCCGTGATCCGGGCGGAAGTAGCCGGTGAAGCCGGTTTCAACCAGCGCCTTGACGATGGCGTTCATATCCAGGCTGCCGTCCTTGGTCAGGTGGCCGGACTCCTCAAAGGACGTATCCGGCAGGATGCGGACGTTGCGCAGGTGCATGAAGCCGATGCGGTTCATCGCGGAGTACTTGCGAACCAGCTTGGGGATGTCGTTCTTCGGGGAGCAGCCCAGAGAACCGGTGCAAAGGCACATGGTGTTGGAGGGGCTGTCCACGATGGCGAGGTAGCGGTCGATATTCTCCTCGCAGGTGATGACACGCGGCAGACCGAAGATCGGGTAGGGCGGATCATCCGGATGGAGCGCCATCACGACGCCGCATTCCTCGGCGACCGGAATAACGCGCTTGAGGAAGTACTCGATGTTTGCCCACAGACCTTCCTCGCCGAGCTTGCCGTAAGCGCGGATCAGGTCGCGGACTTCGTCCTGCGTGTAGCTGGAATCCCAGCCCGGCAGGTGGATATCGTCCTTGAGCGGGTCGAGGTTCTTCATCTGATCCCAGTACATGACCAGGCTGGTGGAGCCGTCCGGCGCCATCTTGTCAAGCTGCGTGCGCGTCCAGTCAAAGACGGGCATGAAGTTGTAGGTCACGCACTTGATGCCGTACTTCGCGCAGCGGCGGATGGACTCGCAGTAGTTTTCGATGTGGCGGTCGCGCTCCGGCAGACCGAGCTTGATTTCCTCGGTCACGGGGATGGACTCGACGACATCGAAGATCAGTCCCTTTTCGGCGCACTCGTCAACGAGGTGCTTGATGGATTCTTCCGGCCAAACCTCGCCCGGCTTGACGTCATAAACGGCGGAAACGATGGAGCGCATGCCCGGAATCTGGCGAATCATGTCCAGCGTTACCGGATCGCTGTCGCCGTACCAACGGAAAGAACTCTTCATAGGTTAGTGTACTCCTTTTATATGATTTAAAATGATGCAGGGGAAAGGGGTTACTGTTTCTCGACATCCGCGAGGGTCTTGTAGGTTTCCATGGACTGATCGAGGGTCATGCCGGAGGCAATCGCCTTCTTGCGTGCGCCGTTGACAGCCTGAATCTCCTTCATCTTTTCGCCGGTCAGGCTGTAGCCCTTCATGGCGACGAGCGTTGCGATCCACGCGAGCATCGGGATGACGCAGAACATGATGATGACGGCGACCTTGATGCCGACGGAATACGGGGTGCTGTCGGTCGGCAGCTCGCTCATGCCGGCGCAGAGCAGGAAGATGAACGCAACCAGCGTCTGAGCCAGAGAGGAAACGAGCTTATCCACAAGGGAGAACATGGTGCCCATGATACCCGGGATATACTTGCCGGAACGATAGGTTTCGTAGTCCGAGCAGTCCGCAACCATCGGAATCGGCATGTCCGCCGTGGCATAATACGCGCCGTAGCCGATGCCGAAGCAGAGGATGAACAGGATGGTGTACAGGTTGATGCTGCTACCGCCTTCAAACGGGAAGGACAGCATGCGCGCCGGATTGCCGTTCTGACTGAAGAGCAGCAGGGCAAGCACGCCGACGTAGCACAGGAGCGCGATGGAAACATAGCGGGTGAGGGAAGCCTTCTGTCCCTTCTTTTGAGAGGTGCGGACAGAGAGCAGGAAGAAGGGAACGGCGAACACATAGCCCAGAACCATCATCGGCAGGTACAGGGAGTTGTAGTTGCCCATCAGGATGCCGTAGAGCGCGAGCAGAACGGTGGTGTTCGTCGCGATGGCGAGAGCGAGCTTGCAGCCTGCGCCGGCGACCATCAGACGCTGCATCGGCTTGTTTTCCTTCAGAATCTGAGCATATTCGGAGAACTTGACCTTCTTCTGATCCTTGCCGCCGATGCCGTAATATTCCGGACGATCCTTTTCCGCGATGCCGATAATCGCCAGCGCGGTCAGCAGAACGGAAATCGCGATGCCGATCGGGGTGATGATGCGGTAAAGCTCAGGGTTGGCGTAGCCGGAGGAGATGAGCACGCCTGCCTCATCCTTGACGTCAAAGCCTGCCTTGACCAGCGGAATCATGAACTGCATGACGCCCATGCCCAGCAGGGAGCCGATGGTGTTGAAGATGGTGAACAGCGGACGCTGGCTCGGGTCGTTGGTCAGAACGGTCTGACCGGCGCGGGTGCAGCTCGTCTGGAACGTGTAGCCAAGCACCCAGATGAAGTAGACCAGCGTGAAGCTGATATAGCGCAGAGCCATCATCGACTCGGGAATCAGCGGGAGCAGGCAATAGAGGATGATGACGCTGATTGCCATGACCGCGCTGCCCAGAATCATGAACGGGCGGAATTTACCAATCCTGGTGCTGGTGCGGTCCATCATCGCGCCGATGATCGGATCGGTCACGGCGTCGGCGATACGCATGACGGTGACCATGATGGAGGCGAACATACCCAGCTTGAGGATGCTCGAACCGAACTGAGCGACATAGGAGAGGATGAGAACAAAGTAAACGTTGGTTGCGCCGTTGTTGAGCGGGAACAGCATGAGCTGATACGGCTTTGCGCGATTCACGCCGTCATGGCTCGCCGCGGCTGCGGGGTTGGACATGGATGAGGACTCCCTTCTGTGTATGTGTGGTTCAATCTATCGTGCTGCCTTCTCAGGCATCGACCCAATTGGATTTTTGACGGTTCTTGACCTTCTTGAGGATGTAATCCGGATTCGGATGATCGACCTTGCGGAAGGTCGCGCTGTCCGTGTATTTGCCGGAAATGGCCTCCACGCGGATGTCGCCGGTGAGCGGCACGCGGAAGGCGAAGACGTGGTCGTCACGCGTCTGCTCAGCAAAGGGTTTGCCATTGACCAGCAGCTTGATCTTCTTCTCGGTGGAATAGACCTTGATGGTGGTCATCTTTTCGCAGCGCTCGACATAGCGCTTGGAGCAGATGTGAACGAAGGGATCCTTGCTCCAGTTTGCCTTATAGATATAGAAGCTGTCCTTCTTGATCTTGCGGTCGAAGGTCATCAGTCCCTTGTGGTTCATGCCCGGCTCGCCACCCTGATCGCGGGCGTCCGCCGCAAAATCAAACATGTTCCAGACGTGCGTCGCCCACATGTGCGGATGGCGCTTGAAGCACTTAATCATGAACTCATGGTACTTCGCCTGATATTCTTCGGTGTGGTCGTTACGGCGGGGATGAGAGCTGTGCAGGTTCGGCATGCCCTCCGCGCCGTATTCGCTGTATCCGAGGCAGCGGTTCGGGAAGCAGAGATGGAAGAAGCCAATCCACAGGTCGTTCAGGAACAGACCCGGAACATACCAGCCCAGATAGAGATTCCAGCTGACGACGTCGGTGATATGCGCGCTCTTGTTGAACGGGCCGCACATCGCGTAGCATGCCAGCGTCGTAAAGCGGCTCGGATCGGTTTGGTGAACGAGGTCGTTGAGGACATGATGATTGTCGAGCATGTCCTTCTTATCCTTGGTAGAGATGGTGATCTCGTTGGAAACGCCCCAGCAGACGATGCTCGCGTGATTGTAGTTCTGCTCAATCAGCTCTTTCATCTGGCTGATGGTGTTTTCCCGACCGTTGGGCATATGCTCGCTGATGTACGGAATCTCCGCCCAGACGACCATGCCGTATTTGTCGCACAGATCATAGAAATACTGGTCGTGCTGATAGTGCGCCAGACGGACGGTGTTGCAGCCCAGCTCACGGATGAGCGCCATGTCCTCGTCGTGCATCTTGCGGGTGATGGCGTTGCCGACGCCCTTGCGATCCTGATGGCGGGATACGCCGTGCAGGGGATAGGGCTTGTCGTTGAGGAAGAAGCCCTTCTTCGGGTCGGTGCGGAAGGAGCGGACGCCGAACGGAATCTCCAATGTGTCGGTCACGACGCCGTTATCCTTCAGCTCGACGCGGCAGGCATAGAGATACGGGTCTTCCACACCGTGCCAGCGGTGCGCCTTTTCGATGCGGACGACGGTGTCAAGCCCCGCGCCCGTGCCGACGGTCTTTCCCTTGGCGTTGATGAGCGTGATGCTCACCTCGCCGCCGGTGACGCGGCTCTGCACGCGGACATTGGCAGAATCGCCGTCCGGCGTGGGCGTCACGCGGACGCCGCAGGAGCCGAGATAGTCCAGCGCGAAATGAACCTTGTTGACGATCAGCAGACGAACCGCGCGGTAAATGCCGCCGTAGAAGGTGAAATCCGCCTTTTGGGGATAGACGCGGTCGTTTTTGCTGTTGTCGGCGATGACGACGAGGTCATTCGTTTCGGCAAGCAGCGGCGTAACGTTCGCGCGGAACGTGGAATAGCCGCCGTCATGGACGCAGACTTCCCTGCCGTTTACAGTGACCGTCGCGGATGCGTTGACGCCGTCGAATTCGAGCCAGACCTCTTCGCTGTCCCTGTCAAACGTAGGGCAGGCAAAGGAACGCTCGTATCGGCAGCTTCCGCGCTTGTAATCGTTTCCGCCATCCTGTCCGTCGATGTTGTTCCAGGAATGGGGAACGTTGACCTCGATGGTCTTTCCGTCAAAACCGGTGAATTGCCAGCCCTGACAGAGATCAATCGTTTGGCGCATGGTGCTCCTCCTCATGTACTGTGAAAATAACCCTATATCTTCCTTCGCTAAAATATGGAAAGCATACAATCTCCTACACTGTAATTTAACATATTGTTCAGAAGAATAAAAGAGACTTGTCTTGAATATCCAAAGGGTAGTCGCTAAATGCGGTATATGTTCATACACGACAAAAACGTGTCGTGAACGAAAAATGACCCACAATAAAAGAAGCTATCCCTCCTTTGGACGGGGAAAGTGCTTCCGCCGGAGCAAAAGAAAGAATAGCTGGATTTTTTAGCACCTGTCAGTGGTTTGCCATCTTGTAAATGGCGAGCATGTCGCCCTCGTCGAGCTTCTTCGCCGAACCGAGCAGACCGCCGACGGCAAGATAGCATTTATGCGCCATCTCCTCAAGCTGCTCCTGCGTCGGCTGAATGCCCAGCTCGCTGAAGCAGGTCGGCATATGAATTGAGCGGAAGAAATCCTCCATCAGCTCGATGCCGCGCAGAGCCGCCGCATCGTCAGAAAGCTCAGCCTCAACACCCATGACGTTTCGGGCGAAGCGGACGAAACGCGGCATGCAGTTCTGATAGACATAACGCGCCCAGCTTCCCCAGATTGCCGCCAGACCCGCGCCGTGCGCAACGTCGAACATGCCGCCCATCTCATGCTCAAGGCGATGGGACGCAAAGTCGCTTCCGTCATGGCCGCATCCGGTCAAGCCGTTGTGCGAAAGGCTGCCCGCCCACATGACCTCGGCGCGCGCATCGTAGTTCTTCGGGTCGTCGCGCAGAATCTTCGCCTGTTCCATCACCGTGCGCATCAACGCTTCTGCGATGCTGTCCGTGATTTCCATCGCGTCGCCCTGAACGAAATAACGCTCCATCGTGTGCATCAGGATATCCGTGCAGCCGCATGCCGTCTGGTAGTCCGGAAGGGTCATGGTCAATTCCGGATTCATGATGGCGAACTTCGGGCGGCAGATATCGTCATTATAGCCGCGCTTGATGCCGCCCTCTTCCTTGGTGATGACGGAGGAATCACTCATTTCGCTTCCGGAAGCCGCGATGGTCAGGATGACGCCAATCGGCAGGCAGCCGGTGGCGCGGCGTGTATGGTTATACAGCTCCCAAACGTCGCCGTCCATGCACATGCCGTAGCCAATCGCCTTTGCCGAGTCGATGACGCTTCCGCCGCCGACGGCAAGGATGAAATCGACGCCCTCTCTGCGGCAAAGCTCGATGCCCTCGTAGACGAGGGACAGGTGCGGATTCGGCACGACGCCGCCGAGCTGAACATGCGCAACGCCTGCCGCGTCCAGCGACGCCTCGACTTGAGCAAGCAGCCCGCTGCGGCGTGCGCTCTGTCCGCCGTAATGGATCAGAACCTTCTTACAGCCCTGCGCGCGGATAAGCTCACCGACCTGATTCTGCGTTCCACGACCAAAATAGACGTGGGTTGGGGTATAGTAGCTGAAATTGCTCATTTTCAATATTCTCCTCTCAAAATGATACGTTTTGATTCAGTTCGGACAAAGAAAAGACCATCGGTCTGGAAAACAGAATCCTGCTCTGGCGCACGCTGATCTTTTCGCCGGAAACGGTGACGGCAAGCTGAACGGGCTTGCCGCTGCTCTGGCTGACGAACAGAGAAGTGACGCCGTCATCAGTCAGATGTCCGCTTTGTTGAGCGCGGATAAGCAGGTCAAGCACCTGCTGACGAGTGAGTTTCATATCAACCTCCACGAAAATCGATATCAGACATTGTTTTCGATTTTCGTGCGCTTTTTCCTGCCTGAAGGGATTGAATTTTTGCAGCATTTCCGGCAGTACGCTGTGCCGCGGAGAGCCTGACTTCCGGCAAGGAGCCTTCTGAATTTGACCAACCTTGTTTTTTCTC
>URJN01000101.1 GCA_900548125.1 uncultured Eubacteriales bacterium | reverse complement strand
GAAAAATCGCCGCACAGGCGAACCCGTGCGGCGATTAACGACTTATGAAAGATTACTCAGCGTCAACCGGAGCGTCGTCCAGATCGTCGAAATCCAGACCCTGCACCTCGGCGTTGTAATCAACTTCCTCGGTCAGTGCCTCGCGGATGGACAGGCTGATGCGCTTGGCTTCCTTATCCACCTTGAGAACCTTCACGCGCACGGTCTGACCGACCTGCACGGCGTCCTCAACCTTGGCGATACGCTTGAGCGCGCACTGAGAGATGTGAACCAGACCGTCAAGACCCGGCTCCAGCTCGACGAACGCGCCGAACGTCGTGATGCGGACAACCTTGCCCTCGACGATGGAGCCTTCCGGATACTTCTCCTCGGCAACATCCCACGGCTGCGGCTGAAGCGCCTTCAGGCTCAGCTGGATGCGCTCCTTTTCCTTGTCCACACCGATGATCTTCACGGTGACTTCCTGACCCGGGGTCACAACCTCGGACGGATGCTTCACGCGATGCCAGGCAAGATCGGTCACATGGATGAGTCCATCCACGCCGCCGATGTCCACGAACGCGCCGAAGTCGGTCAGGCGGCGAACGATACCGGTCACGATCTGATCCTTCTCGATCTTCTCCCAAGCCTTCTTCTTCTCGTCCATCAGGTACGCCTTGCGGCTGGCGACGATGCGCTTCTTCGCCTTGTCCACCTCGATGATCTTCACGGTCATCGTCTTGCCGACGAACTCGCCGATGTTCTCGACGAAGCGGCGGGACAGATGAGAAGCCGGGATGAACGCACGAACGCCCATGACGTCGGCGATCAGACCACCGTTGACGGCCTCACGACCCGTAGCTTCCACATAGGCGCCCGTATCGTATTCGGCAACGAGCTTCTCCCAATTCTTGGTGGCCATGACCTTGCGCTCGGAAAGGAGCACATAGCCTTCGCCATCGTTGAGCTTAACGACTTCAGCCTCGATCGGATCATCGACCTTGCAGTCGGTGGTTACCAGATCGTTCTTCTTAATGAAACCGTCAGCCTTGCCGGGAATGCTCACGACAACGCCGTCATCGCTCACCTGGGCGACAACGCCTTTGACAACCTGACCGGGGCGGAACTTGACCATCGTTTCCTCAAGCATCGCGGCAAAATCTTCGGTGCTCTCGGAAACCTGATTCTTTTCCATGTCGTTCATGCGGGTACAACCTCCTCAAGTATCTCTACCCAGCAGGGGCTGGGGATGATACATACTTTATTGAATCACGGCAGTGGAAAACCGCCGGGAAACACGTAATTAGTGGGTATTTTGACTGTTTTCTTCGATGCGCTCTCTGACCTGCTCCAGCAGCCACTGCGGCGTCGATGCGCCGGCTGTCAATGCCACGCTGTCGTTTTCGCCCGCTAAATCGTTCGGCACATCCTCCGGCGTTTCCACCAGAATGGATTTCGGGCAGCGCAGGCGGCAGGTTTCCAGCAGCTTCTGCGTATTGGAGCTGTTCTTTCCGCCGACGACCACCATCACATCCGCCTGAGCCGACAGTCTTTCGGCTTCCTGCTGACGCTGGCTCGTCGCCGCGCAGATTGTCATCCGTTCGGTCAAATTGGGAACACGCCGCCTGAGAACCTGTAAGACTGATTCAAACCGGTCGCGCCGAATCGTCGTCTGCGCAACGACCATCGCGCGCTCGGGCAAATCCGCTTCCTCCGCGGCATGCGCATCGGGCAAAATGAACACCGCGCCATGCGCCCAGCCCGCAATGCCGACCACCTCGGGGTGATCCGCCTCGCCGACGATGACGACCGCGCCGCCGTCCTCGCTGTACGCCTGTACAAGCTGATGAATATGCGCTACATGGGGACATGTCGCGTCAATCACCGGAATGCCGCGCGCTTCACACTGCGCATAGACCTCAGGCGTCACGCCATGACTGCGGATGATGACCGTCTCGCCGGACGCAACCTCGTCAAGCGTATCCACGCTGCGAATCCCCGCCTGCTTGAGCCGCTCGACCTCCTGCGGATTGTGGATCAGCGGCCCCAGCGTCACGCAGGGAAGCTGCTTTTCAGCGCACTCAAACGCCTTGAGCACAGCGCGCCGCACGCCGAAGCAAAAGCCGGCATGCTCTCCGATTGTGAGTTTCATACGCACCTGCCCATTCCCGTTTTCATGCTAAAGACCCATTTCTCCATTTTACCCATCTTTACTGATTCTATCTGATTTTCGATATTCCTGCCGATTGCGCAGAAATTTTTGATTTTTTATTAAATTTTCTGCTTCTGCCGCCCGTCAGCATCAAAAATCCCGTCACTGTGCCGGCGGAAGCGACCTTCCCCCGCTCAGCTGAGCGAATTCCGCCTCCATGCGGCGCGTCAGCTCATCGCAGGTTTCCTTATTCATCCGCCCCGCGCGCAGGTCATCCATCACAATCGGCTTGCCGACATGAACCTTCATCCTGCGGAACGGCTTGTAATTGCCCTCGATGTAAATCGGAACCACGTCGCATCCGCTCTTGAGGGCCAGAAGCGATGCGCCGCCCAGCAGCGGAAGCATATGCCCCGTCTTGGAGCGCGTGCCCTCCGGGAAGATGCCGAGCGTTTCGCCCTCCTTCAGCACGCCCATCGCCGTGCGGATTGCGGTCATGTCCATGTTGCCGCGATCCACTGGAAAGCCGTGAACCTGACGGAAAGCCCAGCCGAGGAACTTGTTTTCAAACAGCTCTTTCTTGCCCATGAAATGAATCTCTCTGTCCGGCACGCACAGCGCAAGTGTCACCGGATCGAGCAGGCACTGATGGTTGCCCATCAAAATACAGTTGCGATCCTTGGGTATGTTCTCCCTGCCCTCGATTTTCATGAAGAACAGCAGCTTGACCAGCAGCCCATACAAGAAGACGATAATGGTATACAGCGGCGTATACTTGCGCTTGTGCATCGGATAGCCGGGCTTCTTTTCCTCCGGCACGGCGTTGTTATGCTCGTTTTCCATAAACTCTCTCCACAATATCCACAATCTCATCTACGACCTGCTCAGGCGTCATCTCCGTGGAATCCACAAGCACGGCGTCCTCCGCCTGACGGAGCGGATCGGTCTTTCGGTTCATATCCTGCGCGTCGCGCGCATTCAACGCCGCAAGCACCTGCTCATACGGCGTCCTATCGCCCTTTTCCACCTGCTGAAGATAGCGGCGGCGTGCGCGTTCCTCCGGCGTCGCCGTCAGGAAGATTTTCACCGGCGCATCGGTCAGCACGTTCGTTCCGATATCGCGTCCGTCGATGAGCATATCCGCCTGTGCCGCAATTTCGCGCTGAGCGGCGACCATGCGGCAGCGCACAGCCGCCCATTTGGAAATCGCGCTTGCCGCGGCAGATACCTCGCCCGTGCGAATGAGTCCCGTTACGTCCTCATCCCCCAGATAGGTGCGCTGTTCGCCGTTTTCATAGCGCACGCGGACATCTGCTTCTCCGCAATGCGCCGACACCGCCGCCTCATCCTGCGGGTCGATTCCGTTTTTCAGCATATACAGCGCAACCGTGCGGTACATCGCGCCCGTATCCAGATGCAGAATATGCAGCTTCTGCGCCACCGCATCGGCGATGGAGGACTTTCCCGCGCCTACCGGTCCGTCGATGGCGATATTCATAGGCATATTTGTTTCCCCTCTCCAGTTATGATAGGTTTATTATACGCCATTCATCGCCCATTCTTCAAGCCTTACGCCGGATTTAGAATTTACTCTCCACTTCACCATCTATTCTCACCTTATATTTGCAAATCATCACCACATTTGCGCCATATTCCGTCCATATTATCCCCCTTTACCCCATTTGCCTGTTGTGTTATAATAGGTGCAGTGAGCCGTTTTCCGACGAAGGAGGTTTATCATGTATTCATTTCAAACCGGCGCGGGCAAGCGCAAGAACAAGCAGACCGTCCGTATTCTGAGCGTCGTCATTTTCGTTCTGGTCATCGCGCTGGCGGGTGTGACGTTTTCCTACATCCGCATTTCCGGCGTGAGCCGCACAACTAACGACGCGCTTATGGCGCGCGCAACCAGCGAGGCGAACGAAGCCCAATCCGCTGTCTACCGCCTGACGCAATCCAGCGGTACCAATACGATGACGCTTCTCGCCAATGTCCGCAGCCATATTTACGCGCTGCAATGCCTGAACACGCTCGCTTCCAACATTTACGGCGCAGGCACGATTATCGTAGATAACAGCATGCTCACCGACTGCATGACCACGCTCGATGCTGCCGAACAGCGTTTGCAGGCAGGCAGCGTTCTGACCAGCTCGATGACCGAGCTGCGCGACGAAGTCGATGCCATCGTTGCCCTGTTCGCGGCAATCGAATAAGCAGGCTCTGCCACTTTCCCACACATAGGAAATCGCATAAAGGCTGGTAGTCATAAGACAGTTTCATTCCCGGCAGTAATGTCTGCCCGGAATGTTATTGCATATATTAAAGCCATATGATAGCTTTAAACAAAGCAATAAGTCGGAATAATAAAATAGGTAGGGTCTAACATGCCAACAATTCAGTTAAAGGCGATGACGCGAGAACTATGTCACGAACTGTACAAGCATTGGACGAATGATGCGTCTATCTATATGGATATGCACCTGTTTCAGCCCTATGTTTATGACGAAGCTGCGGTAAATCGATATTTTGATATGAAGGGGCAGGACGCTTCACGCAGACTGTTTGCGATCATGCTTGGGGATAAGGTGATTGGGGAATTGCAATTGAAGCAGATCGACCATGATAAAAAAGAATGTTCCCTGAGTATCCATATGCAAAGCGACGCGGTGAAAGGAAAGGGATACGGAACGCAGGCAGAACGTTTGGCGGTAAAAACCGCCTTTGACGAGTTGGGAATGGCTGCGGTAAACGCAGATACCATCAGGAAAAATACCCGGAGTCAGCATGTGCTGGAAAAGGTAGGCTTTCGCTTTGTCGGAGAAGATGAAACATTCAAATACTACCGTATCGAGCAGTAAACTCCAATTTGCTGAACTGATAAAGGGCACACTTCTATACACCTTTCGGCATACCGTGCGAGCATCCCTTGCCTCTCCCTTTGGGAGAGGTGGTCGAGCGCAGCGAGGACGGAGAGGGTAAACCATGACCATACCAAAGGACAACACCCAATTAGAAAATGCCCGGCGGCTTCGCAGAGAGATGACGCCCCATGAACGTAAGCTCTGGTATCTTTTTCTCCGCAAATATCCAGCAAAAATTTACAAACAGCGGATTATCGGCAGATTCATCGTGGACTTTTACTGCGCTTCGGCAAGACTGGTCATTGAATTGGATGGCTCTCAGCATTATGAACCTCAGGGGCTTGCTTATGATGCGGAACGTTCTCAATTCCTGATGTCTCTTGGGTTGGAGATTTTGCGATTCTCCAACCGGGATATCGACAGGGATTTCCGTAATGTGTGTGCACAAATTGATCTTATCATTCGAAAAAGGCTACAAGACCCTCTCAGTCACCTGCGGTGACAGCTCTCCCAAAGGGCGAGCCAAGGGGCTGCATCTCTTTACATAGTTTGTTGGCATGAGAAATGGAGCGTATCTGTATCGATATGCTCCATTGACTGTTTAACCCGCCCGCGTTCGCAAACCTTTCATAAATTGCGAACTGCGGCGGAAGTGAAAGCGGGCTCAGCCCGCTATTTTTGCCACTGCGTCAATCAATGCCCGCGCATCATCCGCCGTGTTCATCAGCCCCGGACTGACGCGGACAGCGCCGCCCTCCAGTGTGCCCAAGCAGCGGTGTACGCCCGGCGCACAGTGCAGCCCGCCGCGCACGGCAATGCCTTCTTCATCCAGAAGGGATGCCGTGACCTGCGACGCCATTCCTTCTATATTGAAGGTCACCAGCGATGCTCCCTCTGCGGTGTATACCCGAACGGCGGGGATTTCCAGCAGCGCATCGCGCATCATCCCGCATAACGCGGCAATGGTTTCACGCGCTTCCTGCTCATGCGCAAGCGCAAAACGAATTCCCGAACTGAATCCCGCAATGCCCGGCAGATTGAGCGTCCCGCTCTCCAAGCTGTCGGGCATCATTCTGGGCTGAAACATACTCTCGGATGCCGAACCGGTTCCACCCTGCCGCAAAGGTGCTAAGGTCACGCCCTCCTTCACCCACAGCGCACCCGTTCCGTGCGGTCCGAGCAGCCCCTTGTGCCCCGGCAGCGCGAGCATCGTGCAGCCCCATATCCGCGGACAAAGCTGCATATGCCCTGCCGTCTGCGCCGCATCCACCAGAAACAGGAGCTTTCGCCGCCTGCATACCCCGCCGACTGCCGCAACGTCCTGCGTCACGCCCAAAACATTGGACATGTGCGTCATGACGACCATCCTCGTTCGGGACGTGACAGCGCGCTCCACGTCCTGCGCCTGTATTCTGCCGTTTCGATCCGGCGGAATCAGCGTCAGCGTGATGATACCGCTGCGCGAAAGCTCCGACAGCGGACGCAGAACCGAGTTATGTTCAATGAGCGTGGAAATCACATGGTCACCCGTCCTGAGTGCGCCGTGTATCGCCATATTGAGCGCATCGGTCGTGTTCATCGCAAACGCAATCCGCGACGCATCCTTTTCCCCAATCATCTGCGCGATTTGCTCACGGCATTCTTCAACGATTCTCCCCGCCGCCAATGACAGCCGATGTCCCGCCCGTCCGGGATTGGCTCCGCATCGTTCGAGTGCGTCCGTCATCGCCTGTATCGTGCATCGCGGTTTGGGAAAGCTCGTCGCCGCGTTATCCAGATAGATCAAAGCGCATCCTCCTTTTGCCGCACCGCCCGCACGGCGGCGTCATACAGTGGAGTATATGAGGTCTGCCGCAGGCTAGACCCGCAGGAGGGAACGCCTATATGAATGAATCCTTTGGTCTTGCCGCCTTCCGTTCGCGCACGCAGGTTCTGCGCATGGAGAATGCGCTGCATCGCGCCGGCTTATCCGTCGGCGTCATCGCCACGCCGCGGGAAATCGCGGTCGGCTGCGGACTATCGGTTCGCTTTGATTTGTCCGATACGCCGCAGGTCTTGCAGATCTACCGCCGCCTGAATCCCGGTGCGCTCATCGGCTTTTACCGCGCAGAGGGTTATGGAACACGGCGTTTGACGCTTACGCCTCTGATTGAAAAGCGATAAGAAACTGTCCGACCGCGCTGTCCGTACTTTATCGCAAAGCGGACAGCGTTTTCTGATACCCTGATTTATCATAAAAGAATCAAAAACCTATGCCCGCACCCGTCACGAAGGCGTTATGAAGCAGCTTGAATCCGTCGAACGATTGAGCCTGAAAAATCCCACGATGTGACAAACCATGTGACAAAAGCCGACACTCCCGCAACAGGTGCAGTTTTTCGCCTCGTCAGCAGTCTGCTTCACCGACGTACAGAGCAGTCCGTTTTTTAATAAAACGATATCAAAAAACCTGACAATAAAAGAAAAAGCCCTCTCTTCCGAGAAGGCTTCCAATCGGGCGACTAACTCCGATTTAGCTTGGTGGGGTCGATAGGGCTCGAACCTACGACCTCCACGATGTCAACGTGGCGCTCTGACCAGCTGAGCTACGACCCCAAGCACATGATTTATTATACATCACATTGTCCCGCGTGTCAACCCCTTTTTCAATCTTTTTTGACACTTTTTGATTGTTTTCTTCGAGCTTTAAAATAATCTTCGTTCTCTGTTCGTAGTATA
>URJN01000100.1 GCA_900548125.1 uncultured Eubacteriales bacterium | reverse complement strand
ACCAAAGGGCTTTCCGCTCGCCCTTTGGAAACCTTCGGGCGCAAATACTTCGTTTTATTCTTGAAATATCGGTGTTGTTAGCTTGACAGCCCCGTCTTTCCCGCAGATGACGGCATAACTGACGCTCTGCCGCATCTGAAACTGCATTATTTTTCCGCCGATGCGCTCATTCCAATACGCATGAGGTCATTTTCTTCCAGCTCAAGCGTCACATCATAAAATGCGCCGCCATCCTCGCCCGCCGCAGCGATTTTGGTCACGACTCCGCGCAGGGGCTTATCCTCATAAGCATCCAGCATCACCGTCATCACGTCGCCGACCTGTATCTCCGCAATATCCTGCTCATCCACCGAGCAGACAAGCCGCATCGCGTCCTTCGGGCAGTACGTCGCCAGCACGGCATCCTTTGCCGCCTGCGTTCCGCTTTCCGCCGTCACGCTCAGCAAAATGCCGTCCTCCTGCATATAAACATGACCGTCGCCGCCCTCCATATCGTCCAGCGCATCCGGCACGATATCAAACAGCACATCGCCGCGGCTGACATGCTGTCCCTCCTCAACGGAGGTCGAAAGCACATAGCCCGCCGCGCTGACCGCCTGCGGATCAACGCGCTCCACCTTGCCGCTTCCGATGCAGCTGGAGCCGGAATAATGGTCATTGCGATAGACCTTGATGCTCTCGCCGACGCGGATGTCGTCCTGCTTCGTCACCTCCAGCGTATAGCTCTTGCCGCTTACGCCGATAACGCGCGCCTCGCCGACGCGGTCGCTGTCGCCGGTTGAACGGATGTAGACCGTTTCGCCGACGTGAATCATCTTGTTTTCGTTGCCGCCTTCGCTGTTCGCCGTGCTGCATTCCGCGCGGTACAGCACGTCCTCCTCGATATACGCCAGCGCACCGTAACGCGCGCTGACGGAAGAAGCGTTGTCGCCGCCCTGCGCGAATACGGCAGTCACCGTGCCGTCAAACTCGGCATAGACCTTCTGCGCCTTCAGCGTAAAAAGTGCGTCGCCCGCCGACGCCTCGTCCCCGACCTGCGCGGTATAGTCGCCGACTACCCCGCTGTACGGCGCAAGGATGGTCTTGGTTTCGCCTGCTTTGATGCTGCCGTCGATTTTGACGCCTTCCGCAGCCGCCGTTCCGATGCTCAGTGCCGTCAGTGCCGCCAGCAGCACGATGCCCATCTTCTTCATAAAAGACACTTCCCTTCTGTGTTACATGCTTCTCAACGCGTCAATCGGATTCAGCCTGCTCGCCTTGCGCGCCGGAGCCCAGCCGAAAACGATGCCGACCGCGGCAGAGAAGCCGACGCCCAGCCAAATCGCAAACGTGTTGAGCGAAAACGTGATATCCGTGTTCATGCAGATCGCCAGCGATACGCCCAAACCCACGACGACGCCGATCACGCCGCCGAGCAGCGAGAGGATAATCGCCTCAATCAGGAACTGCACCTGAATCTGCCCCGGTTCTGCACCGAGGGCTTTGCGCAGACCGATTTCCGTCGTGCGCTCCGTAACGGTGACAAGCATCATGTTCATGATGCCGATGCCGCCGACGACCAGCGCAATAGACGCAATGCCGACCAGCAGCGAGGTCATCATCGAGGTCATCAGGTTCATCGCGTCCGTCATGGATTTCATGTTGATGACGGTATAGGTCTTGTCCTTGTTGTTGAATATCTCGTCGAGCTCGGCTTTCAGCTCATCCACCGCGTCGTCCGTATCGTCCGGATTGGTCACGTAGACCTCGACTGCGCTGACCGTAGAGGTTCCGAGCATCTTCTTGGCAGAGGTATACGGCACATAGACCGTGCCGTCCGTATCGCCGCCCATCAGAATCTGAGAATACAGGCTTGCGTTTTCGTCCTCGTTAATCATGCCGACGACCGTGTATTCAAGCCCGTCCAGATAGAGTGTCTGCCCCATCGGGTCTTCTCCGAAAAAGAGCGTCCTCGCCGCGCTGCCGTCCATCAGGCAGACGCGTGCGTTCTGCGCCACGTCGATGGCGTCAATCGCTCTGCCCCGCCCGAGCAGCTTGGGATTATGACGGAAATACTCGTCATTGTTGCCGTTCACGCTGATGGCGTCCGACCATATGTCGCCATGCTTCGCCGTCACCGTCGCGCTCAACGACGGCGAAATGCCCGCGACATGTTCACAGCTTAAAATCGCCTGCAAATCGTCGTCATTGAGTCCGTGCTTAATTGCCGTACCCATTACGGAAACGCGCAGCGTTCCCAAACCCATCGCGTCAAACTGCGCGTTCATGGTGTCCGTTGCGCCTTGTACGACCGTCATCAGCGCGATGATGGCGGCGACACCGATGATGATGCCCAGCGTCGTCAGGAAGGTGCGCATTTTATTGCCCTTGATGTTGGAAATGGACATGCTGACGCTTTCAGCGAACATGTCCCACTTTCGTTTAATCATAGATGCTCACCCCCTCGGAAAGCACGCCGTCCAGAATGTTGACGATGCGGCTGGCATGGCGTGCGATTTTGAGGTCGTGGGTAATCATGATGATCGTTCTGCCCTCGTCGTTCAGCTCGCGGAAGAGCTGCATGACCTGCTCGCCCGTCGTTTGGTCGAGCGCGCCGGTCGGCTCGTCCGCCAGCAGGAGCGTCGGGTTGGTCGCCAGCGCGCGGGCAATCGCCACGCGCTGCTGCTGTCCGCCGGAAAGCTGATTCTGATAATGGTGCATCCTGTCCTTCAGCCCGACACGCACAAGCATCTCCTGCGCACGCTCGGTTCGCTCCTTGGGCGAAACACCCGCGTAAATCAGCGGAAGCTCTACATTTTTGAGCGCATCCAGTCGGGGCAGAAGCTGAAACTGCTGAAAAATGAACCCGATTTCCTTGCTGCGGATATGCGCAAGCTGTTTTTCGTCAAGGTCGCGTATTGTGCGTCCATGCAGGATGTATTCGCCGGAGGTCGGCGTATCCAGACAGCCAATGATATTCATCAGCGTGGATTTGCCGCTGCCGGAGGGACCGAGGATGGAAAGAAACTCTCCCTCTCGGATTTCCAAATCAATGCCCTTGAGAATCGTCTGCACTTCTTCTCCGACCACATACTGCTTGACGATGTTTTTCATTTTGAAAAAATCGTTGCTGCTCATGGCTGTCCCCCATTTAATGGCTCTGCGCCTGCATCTGCTGCATCAGCTCTGCCATGCTCATGCCGCTGGGTTTAAGCACCGTATCGCCCGCCTTCAGCCCGTCCGTAATTTCGCAATAAATTCCGTCGCTCGCGCCGACGCTGACGCCGACCTGCACGACCTCTTTGCCATCCGCGCTGCGCATATAGACATACGGCTTATTGTATTCATCAAACTGAATCGCGTCCTGACGCAGCAGCACCGCATTCTCCGCCTTCTCGCGCAGAATCTTCGCGCTGATCTGCATGCCGGGGTATACGCCCTCGCCGCTCTCCAGCGCGACCGCCGCCGTATAATAGGAAAGATCGCCGGAAGCTGTTCCGTTCTTATCCAATGCGGTCACGCTTCCGGTGAACTGTCCGCCTGTCGCCAAAACGGAAATCTGCACCGGCATGCCGGGCGTTACCGCCGCCACGTCATATTCATCGACCTTCAGCTCAGCCTCAAGGCTGCTCATGTCGATAATCTGCGCGGTCGTTTCGCCTGCGGACACGACGCTTCCTTCCTCGATATACAGTCCGGTCACCTCGCCCGCCATATCCGCCTGAACGGTTTCGCCATCGTCCAGCCGATAGAGCTTTGCGCCTTTTTTGACCTGCTCATTCTGCCTGACGTAGACCGTGCGCACGGTTCCCGCCTGCGCGCTGGTGATGGTCTGCGTGCGCTTCGCTTTGACCAACCCGTCAAAGTTATAATAGGTTTCCAAATCGCCCGTTACCGCCTGAACATCGGTATATACCGCGGATTGCGTTCCCTTTGAAAATATCATCAGCCATGCGGCAAAAACCGCCGCAATCGCCAGAATGATGACCCATTTCAGCCATTTTTTCTTTTTCTTCATCGGCTTTCATCTCCCATACTGTTTGTTTTTCAACGTGTGGTTCATTATACGGCAAAGTTTTTCAACTTTCAACGATATTCCGTTTTTCATCTGCATTCGGTCAATCAAGCCCCTATCCTGTAAGGGTATGACGAAAAATACGCCCTATGAACGCTTGACAATTTCACATCAATCGTATACACTAGGGTAGACACATTTCGTTCTGAAAGGATGACTTTTCAATGAAAAAGCGTTTTATCCCGCTGATGCTGGCAGCTGCTTTCTGCCTGCCCACGCTCGCCCTCGCTGAGGACGCCGTTTCTTCCGCTTCCGTCGCGGACTTCTATGCGGACTACGCGCTGACCGGTGATGACCTGATGAATGCCATCAACTCCACCGCCGGCTTCTACCTCGTGTCCACCACCAATCCGGACGGCTCCCCCAATGCCGCTTACTTCATCTTCGGCATGACCAAGCTCAATGATCAGTATTATCTCCAGCTCGGTCTCGCCGAGAACCAGTCCAAGATCAACCTGACCGAAAATGGTCAGGGCGTCGCCGTGTACGCTGCCACGCCGTCCAGCGAAGAAGGCGCGAAGCCCTTCGCCGTCTCCGGTGCGCGTATTCTCTTCCAGTCTGTGACGGATGAGTCCGTCGTCGAGGAGCTCTCCAAGAACGCCCGCCCGGGTGCGATGTTCTTTGAGGTCACCGAGATTCGCCCGCTGGGTTAAGCTCAGACAAAGCAGCAGCCCCTGTCCAAACGGACAGAGGCTGCTTTTTCGTCCCAAAAAGCCCTCTCCATCGCTCCGCAACGCCTTTTCTTCCTTCGGAGAAAAGCGTTTGAAGGATGGAGAGGGCTTTCTATATGCTTTTTAAAGCGTCCGAATCACATCGCGGTTCACGCGGCGCAGATACAGCGCACTGACCGTCAGAGAAACCACTTCCGCGACGACGAACGCCCACCAGACGCCCGTCACGTCGCCGGTCAGCATGCCGATGAGATACGCGCACGGAATCAGCACAACCAGCTGACGAATCAGAGAAATAATCATCGAATACACGCTGAAGCCGAGTGCCTGGAACACCGCGCCCGCGCCGATTCCGAAGCCCGCCAGCGGGAAGCTCAGCGAGATAATGCGCAGAGCCGGAACGCCCACTCGCAGCATCTCATCCGACGCATCGAACAGCATCAGCAGCTTATCCGGAATGGACTGGAAAATCAGCGCGCCGCAAATCATGATGACGATTGCCGCATAGACGGAATACTGAATGGTTTTCTTCATACGGTCGCCCTTGCGCGCACCGAAGTTGTAGGCAACGATCGGAACCGTGCCGTTGGTCAGACCAAAGACCGGCATGAACACAAAGCTCTGGAGCTTGAAATACACGCCGAACACTGCAACCGCCGTTGACGAGAAGGCGATGAGAATCTGATTCATCAGGAAGGTCATCACCGAGCCGATGGACTGCATGACCACCGACGGAATGCCGATGGACAGAATCAGGCGAATCGTCGCGCCGTGCGGCTTGAAGCCCTTCATGCTGATGGAAACTTCCGGATTCTTGCGGATGTTCAAAATCAGACCCAGCAGAGCCGCGACCCACTGACCCAAGATGGTCGCATATGCCGCGCCGGCAACGCCCATTTTCGGGAAGCCGAAATAACCGAAGATAAAAATCGGGTCAAAGATGATGTTGATGATTGCGCCGACGCCCTGACTGAACATCGTGAGCATGGTGCGGCCCGTGCTTTGCAGCAGGCGTTCAAAGAGAATCTGCATAAAGACGCCCATCGAGCCCATCATGACAATCGACGTATAGTCGATACCGCTGGTCACAATCTCCTCGATATCGGTCTGCATTTCAAAATACGGACGAACCAGCGTCGCGCCGCCGAGCATAAAGAGCAGTCCGCAGATAAACATCAGCATGATGCCGTTCGTCGCTGCGCGGTTGACGCCTTTCGTGTCCCTTGCGCCCAGCGCGCGGGAGACGACCGCGTTCAAGCCGACGCCCAGACCGACAGACACCGCGATCATCAGGTTCTGAATCGGGAACGCGATGCTCAGCGCGGTCAGCGCGTTTTCGCTGACGCGCGCCACAAACATGGAATCGACCACGTTATACAGGGCCTGCACCAGCATGGAAATCATGATCGGCAGGCTCATCGTAAAGAGCAGCTTGCCCACCGGCATCACGCCCATTTTATTTTCCTTTTGGATTTCGCTCTGGATATCCTTTTCAATCTTATTTTCCGGATTCGCCATGGTTTTCCTCTCTCTTTCAAGCGTTCAAATCATCACATCTTCTCATATTGCACAAGACTGTATTCTAACATGTATATAACCGCCTGTCAATGCGGTTCAAGCAGATTATAGATGGGTCTTTGCAGGTTTATCAAACACATCGGACACGGAGGAAAGCGCATCCGTTTTTAAGGAATCACCGAATCAAGGGGACGCAGAAAGAAATCCGGACCTTTTTCTTCAAACAGAATCAGCGAAACCCCGAGAAGCAGATCCGCGTGTACGGCAGGCTCATCCAGCGGAATGTTAAAATCCTCCTGTATTCTGCGGATTCTGTAAAGCACCGTATTGCGATGGGTGAACAGCGCATCGCAAGTCCTTTTAAGCGAACGGCAGCAAGTCAGGTAGTGGTAGAGCGTTTCGCAGTACTGCGTATCCTTCTTCCTGTCGTGCGCCGCCAGCTCCCGAATTTCCTTGGCAATCAGGTCGTCGCGTCCCTCAACATTTTTCAGCAGCAAAGGCGTTCTGAGTTGGGATACCGTGCAGACATTTCCGCTGTGAAAGCGGGAATCTGTCATCAGCTCCAGTGCTTCGTGCGCCGTGCGGTAAAGCGGCGGCAGCTTGAATAAATCGTCAAGATCATCTGATAAAACGACCTTTAGCCCAAATTCCTTCGCCAATGCGGAAAAATCCTTGAAATCCTCCTTCCCGTGCAGGAACAGAAATACGTCTCCCCGATACAGGAAAGAATGGGATTTCGGAAATCTTGCGTCCAGTTCATCCTTTAAATGCCGTTTTCCGATATATTCGTTGCGGTAGGCGGTCAAATCAATCAACCCAAATCCCGTAGGATGGAAATCAGCGAGGTATGTGCCGGCAGCTTGCAGCTGGAAATATAAGGCGGAAGAAAATCCGCCATCTAAAAGATGCATCAAAATATCTTCCGCCGTTTCAAAAGGCTTATCCTGCCGGCTGGTTTCGATAAACGCCTGCTTCGCCAAAACCCGTTCGACCGTATTCCATGTTTCCTGCGGGATTTTTTGCAGATGTCCATCCGTGTCCACACAAATCAGGAAGCCGAGCCGAACGCCGGAACTCATCAGCGGCACAAAACGGCGTCGATATTCGCTTTCTTCCAGCTTGACATAGTCTGCCGTTCCCGCCGTCAACGCTTCGCTTCGGCTGATAATGGCGCCGGCTTCATAGGTGATTTCACCGCGGCTGACGGACGCCTGAAAAAGCGGGTCAGAAAACCCAAGCGGCCGGTAATACGCAGCCACATGAAACGTGTCATCCAGCACAAGCAGCGGACATTCCAGCAACGCTCCGGCGTCTGCGGCAAGGCTTTTCAAGTCATCCTGCGCAAAGAACTCCGCCAGCAACGCTTCTGTACTATATTTGTTCTGTTTTATATTCTCCACCGTTTCATCTCCTTTTCATTTGTGCTGAAAGCACAAGCGGCTTTTTCTTTATTATACTGTCGAACTATTTTCGTTTCAAGCCAAAAAGACTAT
>URJN01000099.1 GCA_900548125.1 uncultured Eubacteriales bacterium | reverse complement strand
GTCTGAGGGTGATTTCTCCCCAGGCAGGTTTTAGGGCAGCGCCCCTATCGTTCCCCCCAGCCGAAGCATAAAACAGAAATCAGGGAGCGAAGCGTCACCTGATTCCTCTCACCCCTGTTTTAACCGCCGCGAAGCGGAGATGGGAGTCTGAGGGGGGATTCCCCCTCAGGCAGGTTTTAGGGCGGCAGCCCTATCGTTCCCCCCATGCGAAGCATGAAAAAGCAAAAATCAGGGAGCGAAGCGTCACCTGATTGTGTCAGAGCATATGAAAACAAACGAATAAAACAAGGGTGGCTTGCTGAGCTTCAAAATTCGGCCAGCCATCCTTTGTTTCGTATGAATTTCAAATAGAACAGATTATGCGCGGCATGACCGTCAGGTCTTGCTTCGCTCCCTGACTGCTTTTCTTCTTCGCTTCGCGATAATGGGACGATGGGAGATTTTATCCCCCATACCCCCTGCCTGGGAACCAGTCCCCAGACCCATTCTCCACTTCGCATCTATCCTCGTTTTTTATCTGAAAATCGCATATTTTTATTCACACGGCAGCTTTCTATGCGTTAAAAATAAGCAGCTCGCTGAGTTTTGCCATTCAGCAGGCTGCTTTTTCCATACCATTCCTGATAACAGATATGTGCGCGCTTTTCTTATTTGTCCAGCATCGACGTGCAATGCGGGCAGCGGGTCGCGTCATCGGCGATTTCACTCTTGCAGAACGGGCAGATGCGCTTGGGCTTCACCGACGCGGGTTCAGCCTTCTTGTGAACCTTATTCATCGCGCGGACGACGAGGAACATGCAGAACGCCGTCAGGATGAAGTTGATGATATTCTGGATAAACAGACCATAGTTCACCGTGCCGACGCCGGCAGCCGCAGCCGCCTCAATGGACGCATAGCTCTGCCCGTCGAGCGCAACGAACAGCCCCGCAAAATTGATGCCGCCCGTCAGCACACCGATCAGCGGCATGAAGATGTCGTTAACCAGCGATGTGGTAATCGTACCAAACGCCGCGCCGATGATTACACCGACAGCCATGTCGATGACATTTCCGCGCATGGCAAACGCTTTGAAGTCCTCAAAAAACTTCTTCATAGGTACCTCTCCTTTTTATTTTGGAATGATTTGAGCTTTGTTCCTGCGCGACGGGAACCCTTGCCCAAATCGTTACCCTTCTGCTTTTTCTTCCTGGGCGATGTTCTGCGCGAGCTTCTCCACAGGGTCGGCGTGCGGCTTCTCCGCCTCCTGCTTGGCTTCCGCCTCCGCAATGCGGTCGGCAAGCGCGGAAAAGTCGATTTCCGGCAAATCCGCCAGCGAATTCAGACAGAAGTGGCGCAAAAACGCATCCGTCGTGCCATACAAAATCGGTCGTCCGAGCGCATCCTTGCGCCCGACCTCCGCAATCAGCCCGCGGGTCACGAGCGTCTGAACCGAGTAATCGCATTTTACGCCGCGAATCAGCTCGATTTCCGCTTTCGTCACCGGCTGACGATACGCGATGACCGCCAGCGTTTCCATGACCGCTTGCGAAAGCGATTGCTTCTGTACCGGTTGAAGCAGCTTCTCGACGTATTTCGCATAATCCGGGCGCGTCGCCAGCTGCACATGCTGACCGAAGCGCAGAAGCCGCAGCCCGCGCCGATCAAAGTCATATCCGCTTTCCAGCTCATCCAGCGTTTCATCCAGCTCCTGCTCGGTCAGGTTCATCGCGCTGCACATCTCGCGCTTCTCGATTGCGTTGCCCGTAACAAACAAAATCGCCTCGGCGATGCCTACGCGCTCATTCAGCTCCGGCTTCTCCGGAGTATTCTCCGCCGGATTCTCCGGACTGCTCTGCGCCGTCAGGCTCTCCTTCTCCATCTTCTCCATCTTCATCTCTCCTGCCGGGTAATATCAGGATATCGTCAAAAACATGATCCTGTCGGGCATGCAGCCTGCCGAGCTTGAGCAATTCGAGCATCGCCAAAAAATAGGAGACAATCTCATCGCGCGTTACGTCGTCGGACAACATGTCGCTGAAAAGCACCGGACCCTTTTTCAGTCTTGCGGTCAAATTGAATACGCATTGTTCGATGCTGAATCGGTCGCGGGTAATCGAGCGGAATACGCGCCCCGGCTCATCGTCCTCATGCGTCTGCCGCGCAAGGATGCGCTCCAGCGCACGCACAAGCCCATCCAGCGATAATCCCGTCAGCTCAACCGCCTGCGGCGGAAGCGGGTATTCCTCCGGCAGTTTGGAAAAAATCTGCATCGCCGCGCGCTCAAATTCCTTCATCCGACCCGCGCTTTCCTTATACAGCTTATATTCCTCCAGCCTGCGGATGAGTGCCTGCTCCGGCGTTTCCTCGCCCTCCTCCGTCGGTTCGGGCGGACGCGGCAAAAGCGCGCGGGACTTGATTTCCAGCAGCGTCGCCGCCATCGTCAAGAATTCGCTGGCGGTATCCATATCCAGCTCGTCCACGCTGCCCATCGACGCCAGATACTGCTCGGTAATCTCCGAAACGAAGATATCCTTGATATCGACCTTCGCCTTGGTAATCAAATGGAGCAGCAGGTCGAGCGGGCCTTCAAACTGCTTGAGGGAAACGTAATACATGCTTTACCCCCAAATCGCGTGAATCGGCGCAAGCAGCAGCCCCTGCGCAGGATAAACCACCCAGCTGATGATTCTGCCCAAAATGCCCTGCGCGGAAAGAATCAGCACGATGAGCATGCCAATCCGAAACGCCTTCTCGCTGAGCTGAAAGCGTCCCTTGAAGATGAGGTCATTCACAACATGATAGCCGTCCAGCGGCGGCAGGGGAATCAGGTTGAACACCGCGAGATTCAGGTTGACCAACGCCGTATACGCCGACAGGCGGACAAGCGGAATCAGCCATGCGCGCTCGATAACTGCGCCGAAATCCGCCCGTGCGCTTCCGGCAATGACCGACCACACCGCGTTATACTCATAGCTGACGACCTTGCTCAGCCCGTTGAACTTCACAAAATCGGCATTCCACATGAACGCACTGCCAAGCACCGCCAGATAGGTGAACAGGATGAACAGAATCAGATTCACCGTAATACCCGCGATGGACACCAGAAAATCATCCCTGTTCCGGTCGCCTTTAAAGCGATACGGGTTGACCGGCACGGGCTTGGCATAACCAAAGCCGACAAAGAACATCAGAATCGTGCCGATCGGGTCCAGATGGCGCAGAGGATTGAGCGTCATGCGCCCCGCGCGCTTGGCGGTATCGTCGCCGCAGCGATAGGCAACGTAGGCATGCCCCCACTCATGGCAGCAAAGACCAATCAGCACGGCAAGCGTTCTGTAAATCGCCTGATCAAAAAAGGCAAGCGGTTCGCTGAACAGCGTACTCAAATACTCAAACATCTATTTTCCTCCAACGTACTGATTTCTGACGGCAAACCGCCGCCCCTCCGGCTGTCCATAAACACATTCCGGCTTATTTTTGTCCATACAGCCCTGCCATTCTAGCGCAGAAAAGCGGCGGCTGTCAAGTTCACTTTCTGCAAGGGTTGGCGAATATCCATATCAGCAGGTTGGCATTCTTGACGTCGCTTCCGTCCTCCGTATACTTCATCACCTGAAGCTGCACCCAGGAGTCGTCCGTTTTCTGATAGGTCATATGAAGCATGCCTTTCTCCTCGACGCATTGCCTGACTTCATCATAATCAAACAGACGCTCAAATTCGGCATGCCAGTCCTCTCTGACAATCTTCCTTTGGTATTCTCTCAACGCGACATAGAATCTGCCGTTCGCGTTTGCTTCCATCTGCTTGAACTGTTCGGGAATAAAGATGCTGCGCATCCTGCCTGTTTTCATGTTGACGATGTAAACGCCCCTGTAGTTTCGCGCGATGGCGCGCAGGAACTGATCCGTATCCTGCTTCTCGACGAGAATCCTCTCCAGCTTTTCGTTAAGCAGGCGCATCTGTTCCAGATTGCCCGTCCGCTCATAATACGCCTGCTTATCCTTGCGCATGGCATTTTCCGCACGGTCTACACCATCGCTTATGCATTCTCCCTTTTCAAGCAGGTGAAGCCCGACGGATATCTCGTAGTCCGATTCGCGCAGGATATCTCTAAGCCAGCGCACGGCGCGTCTGCCGTCCGTAAGCGTCATATGTGCGCTGAGAATGACAAACTCATCCCCGCCGATGCGGTAGAGGTTGTCCTTGGGGAACACGCTTCTCGCCGCGCCCGCCATCGCGCAGAGCATGCTGTCGCCCGCCTTATGTCCCAAATGATTATTGATTTCATGAAGCCCCACCGCGTCGATATAGATGCACAGCAGTCCATCCGGCGGATTCTCATTATATTCTTCCAAATCGCGCTCAAACCGCGTCCGGTTGAACAGCCCCGTCAGCGCATCGACGTGATAAAGCGCGACTCGGTGCGCTCTGTCGGCAGGCGTCTCTCCCTCAAAATCGCGCAGAACAAACGCGATGCGCGGATGTTCCTGATCGCACAGTCTGCCCGCAACAGCCAGCAGCCCGACATGATGATATGCGCCGTCGTTCTTCTTCTGACGGTAGTTCATATAAATCTGCTTCTGCCCGCTGAAAAACTGCTCCCGCAGATGCGAAAGAGCCGTCAGCCGCAGATACTCCGCCTCATCATCCGGATGGATGAGCTTCTTCGCAACGACGAGGTTGTTGAACAGCGAGAAATGAACCGGCGCGTTATCCGCAATCGCCGGAAAGGGAATATCCGCTTTGGCGACCTGCAATTCGCCTGTATTCAAATCCATGCCGGCAAGCACAAGCGCGCTCTCCCTCAAAATCGCGAGTGCGTCGCGCTCCGTTTTGAGATCGCGCAGGAACACGCCTTCCTCCGCGCTCCTTCTGCGCAGGTCTGTGCAGGCGTAGTCGTCGGCATCCATTCGGTCGAGCATGCTGTGGATTTCCTGCACCGTCATCGGCTTGCAGAAATAAAATCCCTGACCATAGATGCAGTTCATCGAGCGAAGCATATCGACCTGCTCCCTGCTCTCCACGCCCTCTGCGATGATGGGCATATGCAGCTTATGCGCCATATCCACAATGGAGCTGATGATTTGAATTCCCTTTTCGCGGTTTTCCTCATTCATCTCGATGAACTTCATATCCAGCTTCAGCACATCGACATTCGTGTCCTTGAGCATATTCAGTGAGGAATAGCCGCTTCCGAAATCATCCATCAGCACCGTGAAGCCGTATTGATGCAGCTGCTCGACAGCCCGATTGATTTGATCCATATTTTCGGCAAATATGGTTTCCGTGATTTCCACGCGCAAAAGCCGCGGGTCGATATCATATCGTCTCGCGAGCCTGTTAAAGCTCTCGGGAACGTCGATGATCTCAAAATCCTGACGTGATACGTTGACGGAGATTGGCACGACCCTGCGCCCCTCCATCTGCCATTCACGCAGGACGCGGCATACGCCTTCCCAGACAAACCTGTCCAGCCAAGTCACCAGACCGCTCTTTTCCATCAGTGGCACAAACTCGGACGGCGAAATGCTTCCGAACTCGGAATGCTCCCAGCGCGCCAGAGCTTCCATAGAGATGATTTTTCCGGTTACGCTATTGTATTTGGGCTGCAAAAAGAAGGTGAAGCCTTCATCCTGAAGTGCCTTTTTCATGTCCGCAATCAAACGCTGTCTGCGTTGGATGGCGCGCATCATCGTATGGTCAAACTTCCGGATGCGCATTCCTTCTTGACCGCGGACGGCATCGGCGGCAATCTGCGCATTGTTGCAGAGCATGGCAGCGTCCGTTTCGCCCGCTTCAACCTCGCAGACGCCGATTAACGGACGGAAATTCGCCCGCGGGCATTCTTTCTCGATGGCGGTGCTGACATCTTCATAGACCTGCTGAATACGCCCTTCCTCCGACGGCATAAACAGGAAGAAATCGTCGCTGCCGAACCGCCCGACCAGATAGCCGTTTTCCTCCTCCATATTGAGCAGAATCGACGCGATGCGCCTGAGTACGCGGTCGCCCGTCTGCTGACCGAACCAGTTGTTGAGCAGCTTCATATGTTCGATATCAACCGCCACAATACAAGTTGTGTTGTTGATTTTCGAATGCAGCTGATTTTGAACGCAGGAAAGAAAGCTCTCCCGCGTCAGCAATCCGAACCGATCTCTTTCCTTCGTATTGGACATGGTACAACCCTCTCCGCACATATTTTAATTTCATTATATCATTGCCTGTTTTTGAATTCAATACAATGCCGAAAAAACAGACATTCCGTATTGGAACGCCTGTTCAGAGGATAACATGCAGGTCAAGCCGTCTGCACTTTTGCATAGTCCGCGAAATTTCAAAGCTCCCATCACACAACCAAATTGTGTGCAGTTTTTTTCGTCATCCCAGCTGCGCCATATCCTTTTGAAGCCGCGTCAGGATGCGCTTTTCGAGCCGCGAAATATAGCTCTGGCTGATGCCCATCATATCCGCAACCTGCTTCTGCGTCTTTTCCGGACATCCGCCCAACCCGAAGCGCAGACGCACGATTTCCTTTTCCCGCATGGACAGCCTCGAAAGAGCCTTGGCGAGAATCTGACGCTCAACTGTTTCCTCGATGGATTTGTAGACCATGTCCCCATCCGTGCCCAGAATATCCGAAAGCAGCAGTTCATTGCCGTCCCAGTCCGTATTCAGAGGCTCATCCAGCGAAACCTCCAGCTTCTGTCGGCTCGTTCTGCGCAGGAACATCAGGATTTCGTTTTCAATACAGCGGGATGCGTACGTCGCCAGCTTGATTTTCTTATGCGGGTCAAACGTTCTGACCGCCTTGATGAGTCCGATTGTGCCGATGGAAATCAAATCCTCGATGCCGACGCCCGTGTTCTCAAACTTTCGCGCGATGTAGACCACCAGCCGAAGGTTATGCTCAATCAGCGTCTGCCTTGCCGCGTCCGGTTCACGCATCATGCGCGCAAAGAGCGTCTGTTCTTCCTCGCGGGTCAACGGCGCAGGAAGCGTATCGCTTCCGCCGATATAGGCAACCGTACCTTCCGGTCTGATTACTGCCAGTGTCGGGCGCGTTTTGCGCCAGCCCCATCCGTGCGAGGTCTGTCTGTTTCGCGTTTCCATGCTCAAGCCCCCTCTTGTCCGTTCCCTTGAAGCAGCGATGCCGGAAACAGTGCCGGAGCATTCCCCCGCAGCCCCGGTGAAAGTGCCAGCATCGCGCAAACCATCCTCTCCTTCTCTCCCTCAGTAATGCGTATTTCGTCCGGCGTCAGACACCACATCATCTGCCGTCCGCCCGCCGTATCCGCAAAAATCGGACGAAGTGCCTTTTCCTCCAGCCCCAGACGTCGTCTGACGCCCTCTTCCGGCGCGACAATCATCGGTTTTTGTGTCAAATAATCGCGAAGGCAGTTCCCGCTGTCCACCAGTGCGTCAAAGCAAATCTCCCGTCCGCCATAGCGGAGCGTGACTCGCAGAAACGAAGCTGCCTGTCCCGCCCTACGCGCACGATTCGCCGCTGCCGCAAGCGCGAAAACAGCGAACGTACCCAGCAAAAGTCCGGCAGTCTTGGAGCCGAGTGCGCCGCCCAGCGCGAGAATCGTTCCTCCCAGCAGTCCTGCCGCGCAGAGCAGGAGCATAGCCGAGCGGAAAGGTCTTTGCGCAGCCCTGCGTCCGCCTGCGATTGCCATCATGCCCAGCGCAGTAGGCATCCAAAGCAGTATTCTTACCGCATCGGTGACGGACATGCGAGCATGTAATATCTGAAAAATACAACTTATCCCAGCGTACCAAGCTAGAACCCCACAAGAAACT
>URJN01000098.1 GCA_900548125.1 uncultured Eubacteriales bacterium | reverse complement strand
CAGTCAAACCAAATCAGGAAAACCGCTCTTTACTGCCGTCTCAGCCAGGACGATGGGATAGAGGGCGATTCGAACTCGATCCAGAATCAAAAATCCATCTTACGGAAGTTCGCGGAAGATCACCATTTCCCCAGCCCCTGCTTTTATGTGGATGACGGTTTTTCGGGAGGAAACTTCCAAAGACCGGCATTTCAGCAGATGATCTCAGACATGGAAAACGGCGGGATCGGGATCATTGTGACCAAGGATCTCAGCCGCCTCGGTAGAAATCAGCTCCACACGGGCCTGTACATCGAGGAACGATTCCCCATGTTCGGCGTCCGCTACATCGCCATCAATGACAATGTGGACACCGACAGCAGCGAGAGCAATGACCTCATGCCGTTCAAAAATTTGTTCAACGAGTGGTTTATTCGGGACACCAGCCGGAAAATCCGGGCGGTGCTGAAAGCCAAGGCGGAGCGTGGAGAACGGCTGGGGACCAGAGCGCCTTATGGCTACATCAAGGATCCGGAAACAAAGAAGCTGGCGGTAGATGATGAAGCAGCGGCCATCGTCCGCAGGATATTCGCCATGTGCGCCAGCGGCAACGGCCCCAGCCAGATCGCCAGAATCTTGAAAAAAGAACAGGTGCTGACGCCCACCATGTACGCCTATACCAGGTATGGCATGAATCATACCTGTCTGGACACCGCACATCCATATAACTGGTCTGGCAGTGCCATTGCTAATCTTCTGGAAAACGAGATTTATCTGGGCAATACCGTCAACATGAAATACAGCACCAAGTCCTATAAGGATAAGCGACGGGTGGAACATTCCAGAGAAGAATGTCTGGTGTTTAAGGACACCCATCCCGCTCTCATTACCCAGGAGGTCTGGGACATCGTGCAGCGGGTGAGGAAGAACAGACGCCACCCTACGAAGATGGAAGAACAGAATAAGTATTCCGGTCTTGTGTTCTGCGCCGACTGCGGCTCCAATATGGTGCTGCACCGGGCACGTACCATGTCTGCCAGCTACAACCATTTCACATGTCGCACCTACAAGAAGGATGGAGAATCCTGCACAGGCCACTATATTAGGGAGTGCGTTCTGGATGAGGTGGTGTTGGAGGATCTGCGGAGGGTAACGGCCATGGCACGGGAACGTCCAGAAGAATTTGCCGCCTATATTGGCAGCAGGCAGTCCGCCGAGATCCAGCGTGAAATTCGCAGGCAGGAGAAAGAACTGGCCGCCATGCGGAAGCGGAAAGCCGAACTGGATGCCATCTTCAAGAAGCTGTATGAGGACAGTGTGCTTAGCCGCATTACTACAGAGCAGTTCCAAATGCTCTCGAGCAGTTACACGGAGGAACAGAATCAAATCGCCGCAGGCATCCCGCAGAAAGAAGCTGACATCCAACGCCTGCGGGAAACGGTGAGCGGGACGGATGGTTTCCTCGACAAGGCGAAGCGGTACATGGACATTACGGAACTAACGCCGGAACTGCTGCGGCTGTTTATTGAGAAGATCGTGGTTCACGAAAAAGAGGTAAAGTGGTCTAAACACGCGCCGCAGACCGTGGAGATCTACTACAACGGCATCGGCTTCATAGACAAACAGCATCAGGACATGGAAAGCCTGCAACCCCTGAAAACAGAAGAACCCCGACAGGCATCGTAAACACGATAACCTGTCGGGGGATCCCCGGAATTAGTTGTTACCCCTGTCAGGGGGGAACAAAACCATCGAAGGATTTTTTAATACATACTGTTTTTAACCTCTGCGAAGCAAAGATGGGAGTCTGAGGGATGATATCCCTCAGGCGGGTTTGGGCGGCAGCCCAAAGTTCCCCTCCGTCCTCCGCGTTATCTCGAACCCTTGTCGTACGGAATGCCCTCCGCCTTCGGTGCGCGGGATTTTTTGCTCGTAAACGCCAGAATAATCATCGACGCAATGAACGGAATCATGTTGTACATGTTCTGCGTCCAACCCAGACCCGCCAGAAACGGAATCGAGCTTGCGATGTTTGCCAGGGACTTGAACAGCGCGAAGAATACCGCCGCAAAGAAGATTCGGAACGGCTTCCACTGTCCGAAAATCATGACCGCCAGCGCGAGGAAGCCCGCACCGGAAACGCCAACTTCAAAGTTCCAGCTGGAAACCGACGGAATGATGTACGCCATGCCGCCGATGCCGCCCAGCACACCGGAAATCAGCACGCCGATATAGCGCATCTTGTAAACATTGATGCCCACGCTGTCCGCTGCCTGCGGATGCTCACCGCACGCCCGCAGACGCAGACCAAGCCGCGTCTTATACAGCACAATATACGACAGAATCAGTACCACAATGCCGACAAAGAGGAATACGTTCACCGTCAGCGGACCGAATTCGTAGATAAACGCACGGTTGCTGTAATCTAGCTTGGCGGACGCGGAATGGTTGACGCCTTTCGCGATGACCATCGCCAGCGCAGTCGCCAGCAGGTTCAGTGCCGTACCGCCTATCGTTTGATCTGCGTTCAGATTGATGGAGGCAAACGCCAGCAGTGCCGCATACATCATGCCCGCTATGCCTGCCGCAAGAATGGAAACCAGCACAATGGAGAACGCACTCGAACCGGCGGGCATCATCTGAATCGCAATAACGCCCATCAGACCGCCGATGACCATGATGCCTTCCAGCGCAATGTTGATGATGCCGCTGCGCTCGGAGAACATGCCGCCCAGCGCGACCATCATCAAAACGACGGTATACAGGAGCGTGTATTTCAGCAGAAGAAACATCAGGCGTTCCCTCCCTTCTCAACGGAAACGCGCTTCGCCTTTCCGGAGAGCAGCGCGCGAATCTTATTCTTGAACAGCAGTGAGAATGCGCAGAGGTAAATAATCAGCGCAGTGATCACATCGGCGATTTCTTTGCTGTAATACTGGGTCGAGAGCTTCGTGCCGCCGACCGTAATATAGGAAATAAACAGCGAGGAGAAAATCGTTCCAATCGGATTTGAGCAGGCAAGCAACGCTGTGCTGATGCCGTTAAAGCCCATCGCCGGAAGCGCGGTGGAAATCTGCGGGTTCCACTCCGCAACAGTCGAGAGATAGTACAGACCTGCGCCGACGCCCGCCAGCGCGCCGGAAATCACCATCGACAGGATGATGTTGCGCTTTTCGTTGATGCCCGCATAACGCGCCGCGTTCTTATTGAAGCCGCACGCGCGAAGCTCATAACCGAACGCCGTCTTGTTCAGGATGATGTAGACCAGTACCGCAAACACTGCCGCGATGAAGATTGCAATGGTGACGGATTGCAGCTTGCCGAACAGATTGCTCATGCCGCAGTCAGGAATCATCGTCTGCGGCGCGACCTTGCGCAGGCTGTATGTCTTGGTCGAGGACAAATCGTACATCGGGCTTTTGCCCTTGCCGTACATGATATCGTTGACCATGTACAAGCCAATCCAGTTGAACATGATAGCGGTGATGACTTCGTTGATATTCAGATACGCCTTAAAGATGCCCGGTATCGCGCCCCAGACCGCGCCGAAAATCATCGCCGCCAGCAGGCACAAATACCACGGCAGCTGCAACACAATCGCGCAGTACAGCGCGCCGAATGCGCCAAGCGTATACTGTCCTGCCGCACCGATGTTAAACAGACCTGTTTTAAACGCGAAGCCGACCGAAAGACCGGTCATAATCAGCGGCGCGGCATTCGCAAGCACGGTGCCCATATTGCGCGGACTCTTGAACCCGCTCTGCAAAATAACCAGCAGACCATCGCCGATTGCATGCTCGGCATTGATGATTGCCAGCACGACGACGCCCAGCAGCAGACCGATGACAATACAGATCAGCGAGGCCGCCACCGACAGAAACGCTTCGGAACCCGCCAGACGGCTGCCCAGCGATTCTTTCTTTTTGTCCATTTGGCTTTCCCCCTTTTCTTATACGTTGCGCTGCGCGCCCGCCATATACAGACCCAGCTCTTTTGCGGTCGTATAGCGCGGATCCAGCTCGCCGACGATAGAGCCTTCGTACATCACCAGTATGCGATCCGGCACCTCCAGCACCTCGTCCAGCTCCAGCGAAACAAGCAGAACCGCCTTGCCTGCATCCCTCTGCGCAAGCAATGCCTTGCGGATATACTCAATCGCGCCGACATCCAGTCCTCGCGTCGGCTGCACAGCGATGAGCAAATCGTTGCTCAGGTCGATTTCACGCGCGATAATCGCCTTCTGCTGGTTGCCGCCGGACATACTGCGCGCCTTGGTGATGGCGCCCTGTCCGCTTCGCACGTCAAACCGATCAATCAGCTCATCTGCATATTCACGAATTTCACCGAACTGCAAAAAGCCCCGTTTGGAAAACTCCGGATGGAAATACCGCTTGAGTACGAGGTTGTTTTCCAGTGTGTAATCCAGAACCAAGCCGTGCTTATGGCGATCCTCCGGAATATGGCTCAAGCCCGCTTCATTGCGCTTGCGAACCGACATATGCGTGACATCCTGATTATTGAGGAATATCTTTCCGCTGTCCGCCTTCATCAATCCGGTCAGCGCATAGACAAGCTCGCTCTGTCCGTTGCCGTCAATGCCCGCGATACAGACGATTTCTCCCCTGCGGACATTAAAGGAAACGTTATTGACCAGCGGCTTGTCGTGCTTCTTGCTCTTGACCGTCAGATTCTGAACCGTCAGGACGCTTTCGCCCGGCTGAACCGGCGTCTTTTCCATGACGAGCTGAACCTTGCGCCCAACCATCATCTCACTCAGTTCTTCCTTGCTGGTCGTCGCCACATCCACCGTGCCGATGTACTTGCCCTTGCGCAGAACGGTGCAGCGGTCGGCAACAGCCTTGATTTCGTCGAGCTTATGTGTGATAAAGAGAATGGACTTGCCTTCCTTCGTCAGCTCCTTCATGATTTTCATCAGCTCGTCGATTTCCTGCGGCGTCAGAACAGCAGTCGGCTCGTCAAAAATCAAAACCTCGTTGTCACGATAGAGCATCTTGAGGATTTCCGTCCTCTGCTGCATACCGACCGTGATATCCTCCACGAGCGCATCCGGATCGACCTTCAATCCATAACGCTCGCTCAGCTCCATGACCTTCTGGCGCGCCTGTGCTTTTTGCAGAAAGCCAAATGGCGTCACCGTCGGCTCAACGCCAAGAATGATGTTATCCAGCACAGAAAAGACCTCGACCAGCTTGAAGTGCTGATGCACCATGCCGATGCCCAGCGCATTGGCGTCGTTCGGGTCTTTAATGCGTACAACCTCACCATTTTTGCGAATCTCGCCCTTTTCAGGCTGATACATGCCAAAGAGTACGCTCATCAAGGTCGATTTGCCCGCGCCGTTCTCGCCGAGCAGCGCATGGATTTCGCCCTTTCTGAGCTGCAAGGTGATATCATCGTTGGCAACGATGCCCGGAAACTCCTTGGTAATATGCAGCATCTCAATAATATACTCGCTCAAAGCACTCGCTCCTTTTTGCGAATTCAGTTTATTAAATTTATTATAGCGTATTTGACAACAATTTGCAAAGAATCTTTTTCTATTTCCATCACATATTGCTAATCGTTCAGTCATTTTATGCCCAGAAGAATCGCGCGGCTTTCGCGTTCTCAAATAACATGCCTGATTTGCCGCAAAAAACCGCTTTGATGCCTTCGCAGGGTTGCCGTTTTTCTCCCGATAGCCTATAATGAAAACAACAGCATCGAACTCCCTGCGACATTTGGATTCAAGGAGGTTTCTTTCATGCCGATTTTGTTCTGTGAGAAAACAAACGTCTTTCATCTGTTTAACGACCGTGTCAGCTACATTATCCGTCTGGCCGCGGGCAAATACCCGCTCCACGTCTATTGGGGCAAGCGCGTCCGTGCGATTCGGGACGACGTGCTTTCCCGACTGACCAGTTATACCGATGAGACCTTTTCCCTGCATGAGCTGCCGCTCGATGTTCTTCCGCAGGAATGCCCGACGTTCGGCACGGGCGACCTGCGCCCCGGCATGCTCCACATCCGGCATGCGGATGGTACGCACGCGCTGGATTTGCAAGTCGTTTCCCATCGCATTCTGACCGAAAAGCCGCCGCTTTCCGGTCTGCCGTCCGCACGCGGTGAACAAAGCCAAACGCTTCTGCTCACGCTCCGCGACGCACACAGCGGCATTTCCGTCGAGCTGGCGTATACCCTCTACGACGATATCGATATCATCGCACGAAGCGCAAAAATCATAAACAACGGCACTTCTCCCGTCGTCCTTCAGGAAGCACTGAGCGCATGCGTCGATTTTGAGCAAGCTGATTTCTCCCTGCTGACGCTGAGCGGCGCATGGGCACGGGAACGCGGCGAATTTATCCGTCCGCTCGTCCCCGGACATCAGGGCGTATCCGGTGAGCGTGGGGCATCCGGTCATCAAACCAGCCCGTTCATGGCTCTGCTTGCCCCGAACACGACCGAAGCCTCGGGCGATGTGTATGCTTTCGCCCTCTGCTACTCCGGCAGCTTCACCGCCGATGTGTCCGTCGATTCCTTCGGCATGGCACGCGCACAAATCGGTATCAATCCGTTCAATTTCAGCTGGACGCTTGACGCCGGAAGCGTATTCCAGACGCCGGAAGCCTACCTGTGCTATTCTGCCGACGGACTTGACGGCATGAGCCGTCAGTTCCACGCGCTCGTTCACCGCCGGATTACGACCGGCAAATTCGCTTCTTCCCGCCGCCCCATTCTGGTCAACAACTGGGAAGCAACCTACTTTGATTTCAGCGAAGAAAAGCTGCTCTCCCTCGCCCGCTGTGCAAAAGATACGGGCATCGAGCTGTTTGTTCTGGATGACGGCTGGTTCGGGCATCGCGAAAGCGACAATTCCTCTCTGGGCGATTGGTTTGACAACACGCATAAACTCCCGCAGGGTCTGCGCCATCTGAGCGATGAAATCCACGCGCTTGGGCTGAAATTCGGTCTGTGGGTCGAACCGGAGATGATTTCTCCGGACAGCGAGCTTTACCGCGCACATCCGGATTGGTGCATCCACGCAGATGACCGCATGCGCATCGAATCGCGTCATCAGCTTGTCCTCGATTTGACGCGGCAGGATGTCCGCGATTACATCGTTTCCGTCATCACGGACGCCTTAGAGCGCGGCAATGTCGATTATGTCAAATGGGACATGAACCGCAATATCAACATGTGGGGCTCCTCCCAACTGAGTCCCGAGCGGCAGACGGAGCTTGGTCACCGCTATATGCTCGGTCTGTACGAAATCATGGGGACAATCATCCATCGGTTCCCGGATGTTCTGTTTGAAAGCTGCGCGGGCGGCGGCGGACGCTTCGATTTAGGCATGATGTGCCTGATGCCGCAGGCTTGGTGTTCGGACGACACGGACGCATGGATGCGCTGCCGCATCCAGCACGCGACCTCCTATGTGTTCCCGCCATCCACCATGGGCGCGCACGTTTCCGCCGTACCGAATCACCAGACCGGACGCACCACGCCGCTGACGACCCGCGCCGTCGTTGCTATGGGCGGAACGTATGGCTATGAGCTGGATTTGACCAAGCTCCCGCAGGAAGATCTTGACGCCATCCGCCGGCTCAACGCAGAGGTCAAGGCACTTCAGCCGCTTCTGCTCTATGGCGAATATCACCGCCTGCGTTCTCCTTTTTCCGGAAACGACGCCGCATGGATGAGCGTTTCCGACGATCACCGCGAAGCCATCGTTACGCACGTTTTTGCGCAGTCCTATCCCAACCAGAAAAAGACGCTCCTCCGTCTGCGCGGACTGAATCCAAACCTCTTGTACTGCGATGAGAAAACCGGCAATCTTTACGGCGGCGATGAGCTGATGTATCACGGCATTCCGCTTTGCACACCGTGGAACGATTATATGGCGCAGCAGTTCCACCTGACTGCTGTCGATT
>URJN01000097.1 GCA_900548125.1 uncultured Eubacteriales bacterium | reverse complement strand
GCGCGTAATTGAACAGACTGCCGCTGGAAAGGCTGTTCCTCCCTCCCTTTTCTCCTCATTGCATTTTCCGCATAATTTTGCTATCATAATGGAGAAATAAGCTCATTCCCTTTTCCGAAAGGAGTTATTTGAATGTCCTCTGTTTTCGGTATGATTCGCGCGATGTCCGCCGTGCCGCGCGTTCACCTCGCGTCCCCTGTGGATAACGCGCGGGAAATTTCTCATATGCTGCAAGCCGCCGACGAACAGCATGCCGACCTCTGCGTTTTTCCGGAGCTTTGTCTGTGCGGCTATACCTGCGGCGATTTGCTGCTCCATCCTCCTCTGCTTGACGGATGCAGGCAGGCGCTTGAAATGCTTCTTGCCGCGCCTGTGCATACGGCGTTCGTCGTCGGGCTTCCGCTTGAAATCGGCGGACGGCTGTATAACTGTGCCGTTGCCGTCTGCGGCGGGCGTATTCTCGGCGTCGTTCCGAAGGAGCATCTGCCCAACAGCGGCGAATTCTACGAACGCCGCTGGTTTGAGCCGGGCCATTCCGCGCCCGATACAGTCGTCCTCTGCGGACAGAGTGTCCCCGTCGGGCAGAATCTCGTGTTTGACTGCCGCCGCTTCTCGTTCGGCGTGGAAATCTGCGAGGATTTGTGGGTGCCCGCGCCGCCGTCCGCGTCCCTCTGCATGGGCGGCGCACTGCTCATCGCCAACCCTTCCGCATCCAACGAGCTGGTCACCAAGCACCGCTATCGCTGTGAGCTGATCAGCCAGCAAAGCGCGCGCTGTCTGTGCGGCTATGTCTATGCCGGTGCAGGCTATGGCGAATCGACGACCGACCTCATCTTTTCAGGTTACGCAGGCGTTTACGAAAACGGGCGTGCGCTCGCCGAAAACGAACGCTTTGCCCGCGAAAACTCGTTCGCTGTCGCTGATGTTGACATGGAGCGTCTGCGCTTTAAGCGTCGTCAGAGCCGCACCTTTTCCGACTGCGCGCCCGAAGCCGTGCATATCATTCCCTTTGACCTGCCCGAAGCGCGCGACGAACGGCTTCTGCGCTTTGTCAGCCCGCTCCCCTTTGTCCCCGCCGGAGCCGAGCGCGACGCGCGTACAGAGGAGATTCTGCTCATTCAGACGACCGCCCTGCTGACCCGCATGGAGCGCGTCGGCACAAAGCGCGCCGTGCTGGGCGTGAGCGGCGGCTTGGATTCGACGCTGACGCTGCTCGCCGCGGCCTATGCCTTCTCCCGCGCGGGTTATCCGATGGAGGGGCTTGTCGGCATCACCATGCCGGGCATGGGCACGGGAAGCCGCACGCTGCAAAACGCGCTCAAGCTGATGGAGCTGATTGGCTGCAAAACGCTGACCATCCCCATCGCGCCCGCCGTTGCCCAGCATTTTTCCGATATCGGTCAGAATCCCGACGTTCACGACATCGCCTATGAGAACTCTCAAGCACGCGAGCGCACGCAGATTATCATGGATTACGCCAATAAAATCGGCGGTCTGGCTCTCGGCACGGGCGACCTGAGCGAGCTTGCGCTCGGCTGGTGTACCTATAACGGCGACCAGATGAGCATGTACAACATGAGCGCATCCGTTCCGAAAACGCTCATCCGGCATCTTGTCCGCTATGCGGGCGGCAAGCTCGGCGGAGAAATCATACCCATCGTCGAGGATATCCTCGATACGCCCATTTCGCCTGAACTGATTCCCTCTAAAGAAGGCGAGCTGACCCAGCGGACGGAGGACACGCTCGGCGCATATGCCCTGCACGATTTCTTCCTCTATCATATGATGGACAGCGGTGCTTCCCCGCTCAAGCTCTTTCCGCTGGCAAAGACCGCGTTTGACGGACAGTATGACGACGCGTCGATTCTTTCCGCCCTGCGCACATTTGTCCGCAGATTTTTCACCCAGCAATTCAAGCGTTCCGCCATGCCGGACGGACCGAAGGTCGGCTCTGTCAGCCTCTCTCCCCGCGGCGACTGGCGTATGCCCTCGGACGCACAGATGACGCTCTGGCTGGATGAGGTGGAGCAGCTCGAAAGAAACGCTTAACAAACCCACCCTGCGCGGCAAGACCACGAATTTCCGTTCTTCTTTCATTTTCGGGGATGGCTATTCTCTCCTTTCGGGGGAGGATAGCTTTTTTGATTTACAGAAAACGACCTTCCCGACAAGGTGGGAAGGTCATCTGTCTATTCCAATTTTACACGCCCGAATACGCGCTGAATCCGCCGTCTACCGGAAGCACAACACCAGTCACGAAGCTCGCCGCGCGCTCATCGACGAGGAAGAGCATCGCGCCGATCAGCTCCTTCAGCTCGCCGTAGCGTTTCATCGGCGTGCCGTTCACGATATGCTCACAGCGCGGGGTCGGCGTGCCATCCGGATTGAACTGGAGCGCATGATTCTGCTCGGTCATGAAGAATCCCGGAGCGATTGCGTTGACGCGGATGCCCGAACGCGCCAGATAGGTCGCCAGCCACTGGGTAAAGCTGGAAACGCCCGCCTTCGCGCCGGAGTAGCCCGGGATGCGCGTCAGCGGAATGAACGCGCTCATCGAGGATACATTCAGCACGCACGCGCCGGTCTGACCAATCATCAGCGGAGTCAGAACCTTGCTGGGGAGCCATGTTCCGCGCATATTGAGGTCAAACTCCTTCTGAATATCGGCGGCGGGCACGTCAAAGAACGTCTTATCCGACGGGTCTGCCATCTGATCCTGCGGAACCATCGCGCTCTTGACCGCGCCGCCGGCAGCATTGATGAGGATATTCAGCTTTCCGTATTTCTTTTCGATTTCCCCTTTAACGCGAAGCATCGCCGCTTCATCCGTCACGTCGCCGGACATGGCGTCCGCCCTGCCGCCGCCCGCGTTGATTTCCGCCGCGAGCTGCTGACAGCGTTCAAGATTGCGCGCCAGAATGATGACCGTCGCGCCGCATGCCGCAAGCGCGCGGCAGAACATGCCGCCGATTCCGCCGTTGCCGCCCGTCACGAGCGCGACGCGGTCGGAAAGGTCAACATGAAAAGGAATGTCATATTGGTAAGCCATTTTTCTTTCTCCTTTGTTTTACGGAAACGATTGGGACGTTGCCCCGAACCCCACAAGGGAACTGAGTTCCCTTGACCTTTCACTACGCTGCTGCTTTGCGACAGCTGATGACATCTTGTTTCAGCCGCCGCGAAGCAAAGACGGGGCTTGAGGCGGCAACCCCCAAATCGTTCCTCTTTATTTCCCTATCTTATTATGAGTTCTCCGCAGCTTGAAAAAAACCTGCATAAAAACCAAACTTCTGATTTGTTTCTTTTTTATCATTCATCAGATGACTTTTCGTTCTTCTTTTGTTTCATTTTTTGTAGAATTACGTTTCCTCCGTTTTCCTTCTTTTTCGTTCAGCATCTTGCCAACTGACCACGACGAGCTTATAATAAGGATGTTTTGTTCCCATCGCTTCCTTATTATCTTACAGAAAAGGTGGATGTTTTTGAAAAAGCTGCTGATTTACATCAAGGACTTCCGACGCGAGTGTATCCTTGCGCCGCTGTTCAAGCTGCTGGAAGCCTCCTTTGAGCTGATCGTTCCGCTCATCATGGCGGCGATTATCGACAAAGGCATTCCCGGCGGCGACACGGGCTACATTGCCCGCATGTGCCTGTGGCTGGTCGCGCTGGGCGGCATCGGTCTGCTCAGCTCTGTTACCGCGCAATACTTTGCGGCAAAAGCGGCAATCGGCTTTTCCGCCAGGCTGCGCCATGTGCTGATGGCGCATATCCAGACGCTGAGCTATACGGAGCTTGACAAGGTTGGAACCTCCACCCTCATCACCCGCATGAACAGCGATATCAATCAGGTGCAGACCGGCGTGAATATGACGCTGCGCCTGCTTCTTCGTTCGCCATTCGTCGTTTTCGGCGCGATGGTCATGGCGTTCACCATCGACACAAAATGCGCGCTGATCTTTGCGGGCGTCATTGCTGTTCTGTGCGTCATCGTCTTTTCCATTATGCTCATCACCATCCCGATGTACCGCCGCGTGCAGGGGCAGCTGGACAGCGTGACCGCGACGACCCGCGAAAACCTGACGGGCGTGCGCGTCATCCGCGCCTTCTGCAAGGAGGACGCGGAAAACGCAAAATTCGAACGCAAGAATCAGCTGCTCACCCGCATGCAGCTCGCCGTCGGGCGCATTTCCGCGATGATGAACCCGGTCACCTACGTCGTCATCAACGCGGCGGTCATTTTGCTGATTCAGACCGGTGCGATGCGCGTCCAGATGGGCGACCTCTCTCAGGGGCAGGTCGTCGCCCTCTACAATTACATGAGCCAGATTCTCGTAGAGCTGATTAAGATGGCGAACCTCATCATCACGCTGACCAAAGCGGCGGCATGCGGCGACCGCGTATCGAGCGTGCTTTCCGTTAAATCGACGCAGAAGGACGGCGAGCAGCTCCCCGCCGCAAACGCACCGCATGGAAGCGTCGTATTTGACAACGTATCCATGAGCTATGCCGGTGCCGGAGCCGAATCCCTGACCGGTGTGAGCTTTTCCGCCGCGTCCGGCTCGACCATCGGCGTCATCGGCGGCACGGGCAGCGGCAAAAGCACGCTCGTCAGCCTCATTCCCCGCTTTTACGACGTGACCGGCGGCAAAATCCTCATCGATGATATGGATGTCCGCGACATGCGCAAGGATGCGCTTCGCGCCCGCATCGGCGTCGTTCCGCAGAAGGCGATGCTCTTTAAGGGAACCATCCGCAGCAATCTGCTCTGGGGCAACCCCGATGCGACGGAGGACGACCTGCGCGCCGCGCTTCAAACCGCGCAGGCTCTCGACGTTGTCAACGCCAAGTCCAAGGGGCTGGATGAGCCGGTCGAGCAGGGCGGACGCAATTTTTCCGGCGGTCAGCGTCAGCGTCTGACCATCGCGCGCGCACTCGTCCGCAAGCCTGAAATTCTGATTCTCGACGACAGCGCATCCGCGCTGGATTACGCAACGGACGCCAGCCTGCGCCGCGCCATCCGCCAGATGGAAAACCCGCCGACGACCTTCATCGTCTCCCAGCGCGCCGCATCCGTCCGCTTTGCGGATCAGATTCTCGTGCTGGACGACGGACACGTTGTCGGCATAGGCACGCACGACGAGCTGCTCGCCGCCTGCCCCGTCTATCAGGAGATTTACGCTTCTCAGTTTAAGAAGGAGGAGGGCAAGCAACATGGCTAAGGATAAGAAAAAGCCGTCCATCGCTTCGCAGGGCGTTGTCCTGCGCCGCGTGCTGCGCTATATCAAGCCGCATATGCCGCTGCTGGTGCTTTCCCTTGTGCTGTGCCTCATCAGCGTCGCTTTGACGCTGTATGTGCCGATTCTCGTCGGACAGGCGGTGGACTGCATCGTCGGGCAGGGGCAGGTCAATTTTGATGCGCTTACCCCGATTCTGACGACCATCGCTGTCTGTGTCATCATCACGGCAGCGGCTCAATGGGTCATGAACGCGCTGCATAACCGCATCACCTACGATACCGTCCGCGATATCCGCCGCGATGCGTTCGCGCATATTCAGAATCTTCCTCTCTCCTATCTCGATGCTCACCCGACCGGCGACACCGTCAGCCGCATGATTGCCGACGTCGATACCTTTGCCGACGGTCTGCTGATGGGCTTCACACAGCTCTTTTCCGGCGTCATGACCATCCTCGGCACGCTCGGCTTCATGCTCACGCTCAACGCGCCGATTACGCTGGTCGTCGTGCTGATTACGCCGGTCTCTCTGCTCGTTGCCAACTTCATTGCCAAGCGAACCTACGCCATGTTCCGCCTGCAATCGACCACGCGCGGCGAGCAGACCGCGCTCATCGACGAAGCCATCGGCGAACAGAAGCTCGTTCAGGCTTTCGGACATGAAGAAGAAACGCTTGCCGCGTTTGACGAAGTCAATGAGCGTCTGCGCGACTGCTCGCTGAAGGCAACGTTCTTTTCTTCTCTGACCAACCCCTGCACGCGCTTTGTCAATTCGCTTGTATATGCGGGCGTCGGTCTGTCGGGTGCGCTTGCCGCCGTCAGCGGTCATCTGAGCATCGGCGGTCTGTCCAGCTTCCTCTCCTACGCCAATCAGTATACCAAGCCGTTCAACGAGATTTCCGGCGTCGTCACCGAGCTGCAAAACGCGCTTGCCTGCGCCGGACGCATCTTCGAGCTGATTGACCAGCCCGCGCAAAAGCCCGACCCTGCCGACGCCGAAGTTCTTTCTCAGCCCCGCGGCGAAGTCGCTATCAGGGACGTTTTCTTCTCCTATACCCCCGACCGCAAGCTGATTGAGGACTTCACGCTGCATGTCAAGCCGGGTCAGCGCATTGCCATCGTCGGTCCGACCGGCTGCGGCAAAACAACCATGATTAACCTGCTGATGCGCTTCTACGACGTGGATTCCGGTTCCATCAGCATCGACGGACACGAAACGCGCCGCCTGACGCGCAAGAACCTGCGCCAGAATATCGGCATGGTTTTGCAGGACACTTGGCTTTCTGCCGGTACGATTCGCGAGAACATCGCCATGGGCAAGCCGGACGCGACGGACGAGGAGATTATCGCCGCCGCCAAAGCCAGCCACGCGCACAGCTTCATCAAGCGGCTTCCGGAGGGCTACAACACCGTCATCAGCGAATCCGGCGGACAGCTTTCTCAGGGGCAAAAGCAGCTGCTGTGCATCGCGCGCGTCATGCTCTGTCTGCCTCCGATGCTGATTCTTGACGAAGCCACCTCCTCCATTGACACGCGCACCGAGCTGAAGATTCAGGAAGCCTTCGCTAAAATGATGGAAGGGCGCACGAGCTTCATCGTCGCTCACCGCCTCTCCACCATTCAGAGTGCCGATATCATTCTGGTCATGAAGGATGGGCGCGTCATCGAGCAAGGCACGCACGACTCCCTGCTCAGTCAGGGCGGCTTCTACGCTACGCTCTATCAGAGCCAGTTTGCGTAAATGAAATGAGGCGAGGTACCGGGTTTGGCACCTCGCCTTTTTGCTGTGACGTAAAAGGCCTGTTTGTGCGCGCGAGGCTACTTTTTGGCAGCTTGATCGGTCAGTTGGCGCACAAGGGCGGTGAGCTTGGCGACCTCCGCCTCAAGCTCGGTGACGCGGCGAGCGTTTTCGGCGATACTCGCGCGGTTGCGAGCCGAGGCTTCCTCGCCGGGGTCGGGCATGAACTCGCGGTGACGCTTGGCGTCGAAGGTCTCTTCAAAGACGCGGCATCCGTTGCGTTTGACGATGCGTCCCGGCACGCCTACCACGGTGCAGTTGGCCGGGACGTCTTTGACCACCACGGAGTTGCCGCCGATTCTGACGTTGTCGCCGATGGTGATGTTTCCCAGTACCTTGGCGCCGCAGCCAACGGTTACGTTGTTGCCCAGCGTAGGGTGGCGCTTGCCTGTCTCATTGCCGGTGCCGCCCAGAGTGACGCCCTGGTAGAGCGTGCAGTTATCGCCAACGACCGCGGTCTCGCCAATGATGACGCCCATGGCATGGTCGATGAAGAAGTGCTTGCCGATGTGTGCGGCGGGGTGAATCTCGACGCCGGTCATATGGCGGGTTATCTGTGACATGATGCGCGCGAGGCTTTTGCAACCGTGGTTCCATAGCCAGTGCTCGGGCACATGATTCCATTTGGCGTGAAGGCCGGGGTAGGTGAGGAAGATGACGAGGCCGTTTTGCGCGGCAGGGTCTTCCCGCTTAACGTTGGCGATATCCTCGCGAATTGTCGTGATAAAGCTCATCTTCGGCACCCCTCCCGTGCAAACGATGCGCTTAAGTATAGCGAACCACTAGGATTAATGAGTCCCGGGAGAGAAGAAAGAATAATACGTTTCGCGCCCGGGCGTCGAGTCCGACGGCTACACCTGTTACTTATGCATAGTTGCTGCTAATCGCGTTGGGCTTTTGTTGCGCGGTGCCGCCGCACGTATACTTTTTTGCTT
>URJN01000096.1 GCA_900548125.1 uncultured Eubacteriales bacterium | reverse complement strand
AGGGCTTTCCGAGCGTTTACGGCGCCCGTTTGGCGCATCGCCCTTTGGAAACCTTCGGGCGCAAATACTTAGTTTTACTCTTGAAATATCGGTGTTGTTAGCTTGACAGCGCCTTTTTATTTGCATGATAAAGAGGAGCAGACCGGATGAACCGGTCTGCTCCCTGCTTATTCAGCTTGTATGCAGCTCTTACTTCGCCGCCTGCTTCAGGCACTCGACGACCGCATTCTTGATGCGTCCGGAAGTCAGGGTCGCGCCGGAAACGCCGTCCACGTCCGGGCTGTTGGCTTCGACAATCGCCTGCGGAACCTTCTCCAGCGCGCCTGCGGCAACCGCCTGCGTCTCGTGGTTCTCGACGATTTCCACAGAAGCAATCTTGCCCTCGGCAACGGTGAGCTTCACGGTCATCGTGCCGTCCTGACCATCGACCGTCGCCTCGTACTCGCCGTCGTTGAGCGCGGTGCTCATGTCAAACAGCGTCGTGTCGGCAGCGGTATCCTTTTCAAAGACAACGGGGTCGATGACCGTGCAGGGCGTCTTGAGCGTGTAGCCGGCAGCCAGCTCGTTGCTCATCGCCGCGCGGGAAGCCAGACGGCCGAAAACGATCGGACCCATGACGCCAGTGCCGCCGGAAACAAACTTGCCCCAGATGCCGCCGACGCACTCGCCCGCCGCGTACAGACCCGGAATCGCCGTGCCGTCCACGTCCAGAACCTGGCACTCGGTGTTGACCTTCACGCCGCCCAGCGTCATGACGACCAGAGCCTTGAGCGGGATGGCGTAGTAGTGTTCGCCCTCAATCTTGTTGATTGCCGCGCAGTAAGCCGGATTCTTGGTGATCGCGTCCGCGCTGAAATCGCGGCCGAACTCGTCGGTATCGCCCGCATCGACATGCTCGTTGTAGCTCTTGACAGTCGCCTCAAGGTTCGCCGCCGGAATGCCCAGCTTCTCGGCAAGCACCGCGAGGGAATCCGCACACACCACAGAGCTGTTATACGGCTTGCCCGGCGCGTAGTAGAAATTCCAGAACACAGAAGCGTTGAGAGCCTCGGTATCCTCGATGATCTTATCGGTGAAGATATCGTACTGGATGGCGTTCGTCTGCACTTCCAGAGCGGTCTCACGGGCGACAACGTCCGCGTCGTTCTCGTTGGCAAAACGGAAGCCTTCCTGATTGACGGAAATACCGCCCGCCTTCCACATATAGGAGGACGCGATGACGCCGATGCCCGGCGCAACCTCATGACCCATCGGGAAGGTCGGGATATAGGTCATCGCCTGCGGGTCGATGTACGCGCCGACCTGCTGCATCATGTAGATGCCGTAGCCGTCCGCCGCGGTAGAGCCGCCGACCAGATAATTCGCGCCGTTCTCGGCAAAAGCCGCCATCAGCTTGGAGTTGCCGGAGTAGCCGCCGGTCGCCATGATGACCGCCTTCTTCGCGTCATAGCGCACGGTCTGACCCTTCTCGTCCGTCGCCATAACCGTCAGAACCTGACCCTGATCGTTGGCAACAAGCTCGGTCGCCGTCGTGTTGAAATCAATGGTCACAGCCTTGTAAGCGTCGCCCGCCAGCACCGTGTCCATGATTTCGTGCGCCGCCGCCTTATACTTGGTCGGATCGTTCGCGCTCGGCTTATAGGTACGCGCCACGGAATACAGCTGATGCTCCGGAGCGAACACGCTGCGCTTGCCGGTGGTGCGCATGGAAGAGAAGTTGTATTCAGACAGACCGTTATCCCACAGCCACTGAATCGCATCCACATCCTCATCCACATAGGTACGGATGAGCGTTTCGTCGCCCAGATGCGCGCCGTTGTTCAGGATATCCTGAACGTAGCTCTCCTTGGTGTCCTCAATGCCGTCAATCTTCTGAATGATGGTTTCCGCGCCGGACATGGAGCCGGACGTAAAGTTCAGCGAGCCGCCGGTCTTGCCGGTCTTTTCCAGCACGATTACGCTCTGTGCGCCGTCGTTGACCGCTTCAATCGCCGCGGACAATCCGCCGCCGCCCGCGCCAACGATGATGATATCCGCGCTCTTTGCCGCTTCTTCTGCCGTTGCAGCCGTCAGAGCGGAGAAGAGCATCGTCACGGACAGGATGGCCGTCAGAATCTTCTTCATAAGTTCTTCCTCCTCTTGATGTTCAAGCAATAAAGCTGCTTCCCCTATACTATATACTTTTTCCGGCAGAAAAAGCAAGGGTTTTTGAATATTTACCCGATAGATTATTTCAATTTTGACATTTCGCGTCATTTATTTAACGTGAACGGACAGAATCAATTTTTGCGGCATGTTCACTCTCATGCCTTTTTCATCACAGAACGCTTTCAGCCCCTCGAACGCCTCTCATTTTTGCGAGCTTATGGGGGATTTCCCACCTTTATTGGGGAATTTCGCTCTCTGCATCCCGCTCCTGCCCCATGTCATTTTTCACAGGCGTTTTTGAGAGCAAAACGCATTTGAGATTTATTTATCACATTCCGCGCTCATCCTGTCAAGCGCATACGCTTTCCTTCCCACAAAAAAGCAGGCTGACCCGCCTTCACCTCCGCCGAAGCCTGCCACGCATCAAAGTCTTGCTCACGCGGGCGATTTTGTGCAATTTCCTATATGTCAAAAAAACACATCCATCCGGACGCCGAGCGCACACAGCGCAGGCGTCCTATGGATGTGCTTCTCATCTGTCAAGCGTCCTTAAAGCTGACGGAGCGATTTTCTTTCAGGAAAGCAACGCCCTTCGGAAAATCAGTGTTGCTTTCTCTTTGCGGGTTTATTCATCCGTCGCCGCAAGGCAGGCGTTGAATGCCTCGTAAGGATCTCCGCCCTCACAGACCGCCGCAATGCCGTCGCCATAGGTTTCCAGATACTCCAGCGGCATGCCGACCAGATAGAACAGCTCGTTTTCGCCGGGAATCACGTCCTCCACCAGATTGCAGGAGCGGCAGCAGACGTATCCGTGTTCACGATCGACACGGAACTGTCCGTAGAAGATTTCGTTGTTGGCAAGCGTCGTGAAAACCGCCATCTTTTCAAAGTTTTCCTTGCTCACCTGAACAGGGGCATCGGCAATAACCGACAGCATATCGTCATAGATAAAGATTCTGACGTCGGCATACTCCAGTGCGCTTCCGATGGCGAGCTTCAGCGTGAACACATAGTCGTCGTACACATAATCCTGACCGTTTTCATCCAGATACGTCTGCACCATATCCTTCATCCGGTCTTCGGTATTTGCAAGAGCCGCGCCCGCCAAGGTCAACGTCAGCAGCAGGGTCAGCAGAAAAACGATTTTTTTCTTCATGGAGCAGTTCCTCCTTCCCACGGGTTGCCTCCATTTAACTTTTTAACGCTGCAAGAATCCCTTCCGTTACGGAGCGGTTTCTTCCGGTTCAAAGTGCATCAGCATGGCATCCAGATAATTCATGTCAAATCCCTTTTCCGTCGCAACCAAATCCAGCGGCTGACCAAAGTAATCGATGATGAACCCTTCCGCCTCTCCTCCGGCAATCGTCGGCACCATTCCCTGCGTCCATTTGATGTTGGGAATCACCGAGTCTGCCAGAACAAAGTCTACCGAGCCGTCGGTATGGAGTACGAAGGAGTACTCCATGCCGCCCAGCATTGCCGCGGTCATATTGTAGCCGTTTACGTCCGCGTTCGTCATCACGTATTTCCTTTCCAAAACCGAATCCGCGTCCGCAGCCGCGGTCGGCGCGGAATCAGGCTCCGGCGGAACGGCGTTATCCTCAGCCGCATCGCCTGTGTATTCATACCAGATTGCGAAATCCTCATCCAAAGCGAATCGAAGCATTCCGTCGGTATGTCTGGTCACGGCGCATTCGGTTCCCATAAGCTCGAAAATCAGCTGATGCCCGTTCATACGGCAGGAAAGACCATCCAGCAATTCCCCACCGAAGGTCAGGTCGCAGGTATCGCCGTAAACGGTCAGCGTATCTCCTTCCATATCAGCAGCCGACGGGGGCAGCATCAGCCCCTCCGCTTCAACCTTGCTGACCGTCCATACGCCCTTGAAGCTATCCAGCTCCGCCGTTTCATCGACCGGCTCAGACTCGTACACGCCCGCTTCCGGTTTTTCGCGGCTCATCAGAATCGTCATCTCGTCGTCGGAAAGCGCGAGCTGTCCATCCTTCATGGCAAACGCCATCGTATCGGCAAAAATCACGCCGTCCCGCATCACGCATTGGGTCACGTCCACATCGCCGTTCATGTCGATTTCCGCCATGCCGTCCGCGCTGACGGTCAGCACGGCCTCCATGCCCAAATCCGCCAGCGGATAAACATCGCCTGCCATCTCCATGGATACGCCGTACCATGTTCCCAGATATTCCTCAGGAATCACGATGCTCTGCGCGGCAGGCTCGGAAGCCGGTTCGGACGGGGGAGCTTCTTCGGGCTTCTGCGCCGTTTCGGGGGAATCCGTCGGCGCGGCGGCAATCGTCAGCTCCGTGATTTCGGCGTGCGCATCCGCCTCAAATTCGGGCAGGAGCGCGAACACATCCGGCATCGTGCGCTTCTCGTGCGTGCAGCCTTCATTCACTACGGTCACCTCAACCGGATCGCTGTTCCAGCTGACGCACTTTTCGGCATGCTTGAGGTTTTCTTCGCTCATGCCGTCAGGCACATGCACGGTCAGCTTCGGCGCAACGTTCATCATCAGCCCCATAGGTGAAGTCGTCAGGTCGCTTCCGTCAAAGCAGACGTCGGCGAGGTTCCGGCAGTTGATGATGCAGTTTTCGCCAATGCTCTTCACCTTGTCGGTGAAATGCAGGCTGGTCAGGTTTTGGCACTCGCCGAACGCGCCGTATTCCACGCTTTCCGCGTCGGCAACAAAGCTGCTCAGCCCCGCGAAGTTAAACGCCTGCGAAGCGATGCTCTCCAGGTGTTCGCCGAAGTAGAGGTTGCCCAGCGGACCCGCGCTGTCAAAGGCGTAGTTGTCAATCCTGAGTACGCCGTTGACATAGATTACGTTGTTCAAACTGCGGCAGAGCATGAACTGGCTGCTGCCCGTGCTTTCCAGCGGTGCGTAGCAGATGAAGGTTTCCAGCTGCTGGCAGTAGGCAAGCATCATGTCCGGCAGGGTCTGAATGGTTTCCGGAAGCACCAGCGTGCGCAGATGCACCCACTCGGTGCGGTTGGTTTCCACCGAGGAATCCGTGTAATCATGGCAGGAATCAAAGGCGTTGTAGTTCGCAAAGCCCACGACGGTCACGCCGTCGATTTCGCGCGGCACAACCACGTCCACATCCGTTCCGATGTACGCGGAAATCAAGCCGGTTTCCGGATTAAATTCAAAGTTTTCGGCGGCAGTCGCCTTGAAGGGCATCTTCACGAACTTGCTCACTTCGCCCTCGCGCAGCATGGGGTCATACCACGGGCGGGCAAGCGTTTCGTTCCATGCGGCAAGCTGCTCGTCTGTCGCGTCGGCGGAAAGGCGAAGCTCCGCATTCGTATTTTCGACAGCGGAAAGCGGGAAGCTGCCGGAAGCCGGAATCACCAGCTGGGTCAGCTTCGTGTTCGCAAAGGCTCTTTCGCCCACGGAAGCATTGGCGTTCAGGCGCACCGCTTCAAGCGTCGCGTTTTCAAACGCACCTTCGCCGATTTCCATCACGCCCGTCAGGTCGGCGGTCGTCAGTGCCGTGTTCACAAAGGCATTCGCGCCGATTTTCGTTACGTCCGTCAGGTTAGCCGTCGTCAGTGCCGTGTTCGCGAAGGCATTCGCGCCGATTTCGGTCACGCCGGCATCCAGCGTCAGTCGGGTCAGACCGCTTCCCTCGAACATGCGCGCCGGAATCGCGCCCTTGGCAATCGTCACGTCCTTCAGCGCAGGCAGGTTGGCGAAGGAGCCTTCCGGAATGATTGCCGGATCGCACAGGATGGTCAGCTTTTCCAGTCCGGTCAGACCGCTGAACGCATCCGCGCCGATTTCGGTCACGGAATCCGGAATCGTCAGCTCCTCCAGCTGTGCGCATCCGGAAAACGCCCGTGCGCCGATGGTGGTGACGGAGTCAAACAGATCCACATTCTTGAGGGAGCTGTTCATGAACGTTTCCGAGCCGATGGTGGTAAATTCATCGTTGTGCGCAACAGAGAAGTATTCGATGGTCTGGCTGTCCTTGAATACGCCGTCGCCCACGCCGACGACCGGCATTTTAGACACCGTAAGATGCGGATGGATGCGCGTCCTTGTGCCGGTGTATTCGGTCAGCACGCGGTTGTCGTATGTATACGTGCCCTTTTCAGGAGATTGAGCCGTCGGATCCTGCGCGCGCCAGACGCGGCAGTTCAGCCCCAGCTCATCGACATACGCCTGCCAATCCAGCATCTGCTGTCTGGTGCCGCGGTCGCTCAGGTCGATATCCGCCAGATAGTCGCAGCCCTCAAACACATCCGCGCCCAGCGCAGGCGGGGTCACGCTGTTCAAAACGACATACAGGATATTGTAGTCTTTCCTGAACGCGTTCGAGCCGATCGATTCCAGCGTCGAAGGCAGGTAGAGGTCGCCCATGTTGCTGCAGCTCTCAAACGCGCTTTCTCCGATGGTCTTTAATCCCTCGGGCAGCTCCATGTCGCCCTGAAAACCGGCGAAATAGAACGCATAATCGCCGATATGCTCCACGCTCGTCAGTTCCATCGTGCTGCCTTTGTAGGCGTTGTAGAATGCGTTGTTGCCGATGGTTTTCAGCGTGGACGGGAAGGCAACGTGTCCCAGCGTTACGCAGTTATAGAAGGCTTCATCGCCGATATCCTCAAGTCCCTCCGGCAGTTCCAGCAGCGCCAGATATTGATGGTACTTGAACGCCTCGGCGCCGATTGCCTTCACCGGAACGCCGCCGATGGTTTCGGGAATCGCCAGATAGGTGGCAAAGCCGTTGTATGCAACGATGGTGCCGGTGGAGGCATCGAAGTCAAAATCTTCCTCGGCAAAGCCGTTGTTTTCCACGACCACGGCGTTTTTGCCGCTGGGCTGGATTTCCAATTCGATACCAGCCTTTTCAAACGCCGCCGCATACGCTTCCAGCTGATCGTCCGGAACGTATGCCGTCGCGCCCTCGCCGATGAGGCTGAAGCATTCCTTGTCGATGATCGGGCAGACGCCCTCAAAGGTGACCTTTTTGAGCGCGCCGCAAAAGCGGAACGAGTTCGAGCCGATATAGCGCACACCCGCCGGAATGGTGACTTCACTCAGCGAGTCGCAGGTGTTGAAATTCATTCGATTGATGACAATCAGGCTCTCAGGCAGGGAGACGCTTTTCAGGTTTTCACACCATGTAACGGCGTTGCTCCTCAGCTCAAGCACGGTTTCCGGCAGTGTCAGCGATGTGATCGCATCCGATTTGAACACGTTGATGTCAATCACATCCACCGTATAGCCTTCCAGCTCTCCGGGAACCACCACATCGCCGCCTTCGCCTTCGTAACCGCGAAGGATGGCGTAGTCTGCGTCGTACTTCCATTCGCCGGATTCAGCCCATGCCGACGCGCAGAACGCGAGCATCAGCAGGGAAAGAGCCAGACACATCCATCTCCTCATCATTTCATTCCTCCATTCCTGATATTTTAGGGGATGATACAAACCATGCACCGCGTCGGTTTTTCATTCGTTTCTTTTTTACAGCGCATCCAGCGCGGCAGCCAGATACGCGGGGGTGACAGAAGCGTAAAGGAAAGCGTCGATGAGCCGATCCTGACGGGCGTGCATCACGCGGTGCGCCAGCTCCATGTCGCTGTTTTCATCGCATAATAACACAAATTTGCATGCTTTGATTTTCCTTCGCACACGGTCAATCAGGCTCAGTCTGCTTTCCAGCGTATAGGCGTTTAAGCGGCTGACCTCCATCAGCAGAATATCCGCCCGCACGGTTTCACACAGAGAAAGCGTGTCGTCCGCGTGCCCGGGCAGAATCTGCTCGACCCGAAATTCCCGCGTTTCCGCAATCTTTTCACCGGGAACTTACACTCAATCATGCCTCTCCAATAACGGACACCCGGA
>URJN01000095.1 GCA_900548125.1 uncultured Eubacteriales bacterium | reverse complement strand
CGGGACGCGATGGAGCGAAGGCAGCCAGGCGGTTGCATTCATAAAACAGATCGGTGACTTTGATATCCGCGGCGCTGCGTTTTCCGGGCGCGCTCGGCACAACAATGTGCCTGTCTGCATCCGAAAGCAGGATTTCCCTGACCTTTTTAAACTGAGCCGCATCCGCCAGCGAACTTCCGCCAAACTTCGCTACCTTCATTCCCATTTCGGAAGCCCTCCGATTTCTTCTTTGTCACGCCGGACGGCAGAAAGCCATCCGAGTCCTGTATCGACATGGTGAATATAAGCAAATACCATTCTAAAGAATGTGCAGCGTAAAGTCAAGAACTATTCGCTTTGCGCCGCAAAATCTGCGATATTTTACAGGAATCGCCGCAAAAATTCGCATCAGCTTCAAAGCTGCCTTGCCTCTTGCAGCATCCCTAACCGCATTTTATGTCCGTTCGGTTTCGCGGGTGAAAGCAAAAAGCGGGCGTTTTGCCCGCTCATTCCTCGTATGCTGCCTTGACATGCGCCTGCTTTCTGTCCTCCCGCGCTTCCTCTTCGCTCAGGCTTTTAAGCCCCTCCAAAGCCTGCGGAATCATTTCGACCATCCGCTCCATCGGCGACGCGCAGTTCGCGCTCAGCAGCCTGACCCCGTTTGCCGAGCAGACCAGAAACCCCATGGGGTGAATCGAAATGCCCGCGCCGGCTCCTCCGGCAAACGGCAATCCGTAAGCCCCCGTCTGTGCGCCCGCGAGCGCATACTCCCCGCCGCCCGCAACAAAGCCAAACGATACCCGTGAAATCGGGATAATCGTCGAGCCGTCCTGCGCCATCACCGGATCGCCCACAACCGTATTGACGTCCACCATGTCTTTGATATTTTCCATGGATGTGCCCATCAAGCTCTCGATGGGGTGCCTTTCCATCCTCATTCCTTCTTTCCGCGACGTTTTACAGCCGCCTTTGCCGCTGCAAACATAATATCGCCCACCCGCAGAAAGAATATACACCGGCAAGCGGCAGTCAGCCCCTGCGACGCAAAATCCGGTTCAATGCGGATATCGCTCTGCCGCGCCCTGCCCAAACCGGCAAGCATGCCGCAGAGTGTCGCCCGCGCCATACCTGCCGCCATCGCGGTGCTCCACGCCTCCTCTGTTCCGATGCGTATATGCAGCCTGATTTCCTGCCAATGCGCCGCGTCAAAAACGCTTTTTGCCAGCAGAAAAGCCGTTTGCAGCTTGATTTTGTCCAGCTTAGGCAGATGCTTTTCCGGCAGATAGCGCGCTGACCATTTCGCCGCGCCGGATGAAAATTCTCCCTGACCGTCATAATCCGCGCAAAGCATCAGCATGCTGAATGACGCGCACAATTCGCTCCGCGTTTCCCTGATACCGACGCATACATCCGCCGTCACCCGCACGCACAGCGCCAAATACAGCAGGAAAACAAAGAACAGCGTGGAAATCTCCCCTTTCCATTCGGGCTTCTATCCTGTATAATAGCAACTGCCGAGGCGTTTTATACGCGACAGATCCGCGCCTCGGCGATGGAGGAAAAAATGAAGCTGATTTCTTGGAACGTCAACGGTCTGCGCGCCTGCCTGACGAAGGGCTTCGGTGATTATTTTGCGCAGCAGGACGCCGATTTCTTCTGTTTGCAGGAAACCAAAATGCAGCCCGGGCAGGCGGAGATTCCCGCGACGGGTTATCTGGAATTCTTTAATTCTGCGGAAAAGAAGGGCTATTCCGGTACGGCGATTTTCGCCAAGCAGCAGCCGCTTTCCGTTCAGTATGGCATGAGCAGCGAGCTGCACGACCACGAAGGGCGGTTAATTACGCTCGAATACGATGCGTTTTATCTTGTCACGGTCTATACGCCCAACAGCCAGCGCGGCTTGACGCGGCTGATGTACCGCATGTGCTGGGAAGAAGATTTCCGCATGTACCTCAAGCAGCTGGATGAAAAGAAGCCCGTTATCGTCTGCGGCGACATGAACGTTGCTCACAAGGAAATCGACCTCAAAAACCCCAAGACCAACACAGGCAACGCAGGCTTTACCCCGCAGGAGCGCGGGGCCATGACCAAGCTGCTCGATTCCGGCTTTGTGGATTCTTTCCGCTACCTCTACCCCGACGCCGTCGGACGCTACAGCTGGTGGAGCTATATGTTCAACGCACGCGCCAACAACGCGGGATGGCGCATCGACTATTTCCTCGTTTCCGACCGAATCAAGGACAAAATTACCGCCGCCCGCATCGACGACGATGTACTGGGCAGCGACCACTGCCCCGTGGTTCTGGAAATCTCCCTATAAGCGGGCTGAGCCCGCTTTCACTTCCGCCAAAGTCCGCAAAACGTTTCGGCTTTTGCGCACGCGGGCGGTTCTTTGCGATTTCCTATACGTTATAAGGTGGGCTGAGCCCGCCCCCGCTTCCGTCAAAGTCTGCAAAACGTTTCGGCTTTTGCGCACGCGGGCGGTTCTTTGCAGTTTCCAACCTGCATTGCAAAAACGATACCCCTGCTCGATGAGCTTTTTAGGTATAACAGAAAGGTGTGTTTCATATGAAATTAATGTTTGCTTCCGATATCCACGGTTCCCGCAGCGCCTGCGAAGCCGTTCTGCGTCAGTATCAGCAGGAAAAAGCCGAGCGTCTTGTCCTGCTGGGCGACCTGCTCTACCACGGTCCGCGCAACAATCTGCCGGATGAATATGACCCGAAGGGCGTTATTGCGCTTCTCAACGGCGTAAGGAACGAGCTGCTCTGTGTCCGCGGCAACTGCGACGCCGAGGTCGATCAGATGGTTCTCCAGTTCCCGATTATGGCGGATTACGCGCTCTTTGATTTGGATGGACGCACCGCGTTCATCACGCATGGACATCTCTTTAATCTGGACAATCTGCCGCCGCACAAGGAGGGCGACCTGCTCATCCACGGTCATACTCATGTGCTGACCGTTCAGGAAAAAGACGGCATGACCTATATCAACCCCGGCTCTGCCGCTCTGCCGAAGGAAAATCATCCAAAGAGCTACATGATTTATGAAAACCGGACGTTCACAATCAAGGCGCTGACCGGCGAAACCATCCTTGAACATCGGCTTTAATTGCGTCCGCAAGCCAAGCCCACTTGAAACAACAGATAGTTAAAACCGGCGGAAGCCTTCATTTCGAATCGCTTCCGCTGGTTTTTCTACTATCAAATTTAATTGGCTTATCTTTCGCGCTTCTGCCCTTCAAAGACCAAGCCAACCGCTTCCGTGCCCGTGTTGGAAAGCACCGCACAGCCCAAATGGAACACCCCTGCCGGCGCATAGCCGACCTTCTTCGTGCAGGCTTCGATGTACTCCTCGTCATACTTGTGGTCGGATACGCCGATGTAATACGGCGTACCCTGCGCAATGCGGCTCGCCAGCGTTCCCGCCATGCCGCTCAGCACAGCTTTATCGCCGCGTACCTTTTTGACCACCTGACTCACGCCGTCGTTGAGCGTAAAGATGGGATGAATTCCCAGCAAATCGCCCGCGATGGCAGCCGCCGCGCTGATGCGTCCGGATTTGCGGATGACCTTGAGCGTGTATGCCGTCAGCAAAATCTCCATCCGCGCATATTTGTCATTCAGGTAGTCCACCACTTCTTCCATGGTTTTTCCGTCGGCAAGCATCTTCTTGGCGTCGATCACGCCCGCACCCTCTGCCATGGAATATGCGTGGCTATCCACGATATAGACCTTCATCCTGCTTTCAGGATGCTCCTGTGCATACTGTTCAGCCGCCGCATGCGCCGCCGCGTTCGTACCGGAGCCGCCGGCGTTGATGGAGATATACAGCACCTCCTCTACGCCCTGCCTGTCATACTCCTCAAAGCGGTCGTAAAACTCAAACTGCGTGATTTGCGAGGTCATCGGCAGACCCTTCGCCTTTTCAAGCATCTCGCAAAACTGTTCAGCGGAAAAATCAACGCGCTCAGTATATCCTTCTCCATCCAGCGCAATCTTAAAGCACATGATATCAATATCGTACTGCTTTGCCAGTTCTTCAGGCAAATCGCAGGTGGAGTCCGTCAAAACGACAAACTTCTTCATTCCTTTTCATCCTTTCACGCGCATCCGTTTGATGCCGCAAATCTGCTTGATGAGGTCATTGATGCAATAACTTACAATCCCGTAAAAATATCATAGCAGATTTTCAGATTTGTTGCAAGTTATTTCTTTGACCGGAAGAAGAAGTGTGCCGTGGAGTTCCGCCTTGTCAGGCGCGTCCCGCTTTTTGATTTTCCTGCTTCTGCATACCGCACGCCATGACGACAAACGCCGTGCATCCCAGCACAATCGGAATTCCAAATCCAAACAGAACCGCCGCTTCAATGATTGTCATTTTTCATAACCGCCTTTCGTTTTCAACCTTTATTCTTACTGAAGATACCGTGCAATGCTGCGCACGCTGACCCGCTTGCCGTCGCTGCACACCTGAACACGTCCGTCCGCAATCATTGCGTATACCGTCGAGCGCGTGACGCCGAGAATATACCCTGCCGTTGTCTTATCCACGCTCTCTCCGTAGCGCAGAACGAGCGATTCCTCCGACTGCGTCCCCTCTTTTTCAACCGCGGTCATCCTCTGCGCCCACCGTTCCAGCATCAGCAGCCGCTGCTCCAACTCCGCGATTCGTGCCTCCTGAATTCTGAGCAATTCGATGCTCCGCAATTCCAAGCTGCCGCTTTGATAACAGGTTGGAAATAGTTCATCTCCACTCAATCGGATATTTGCACGTTTTTTAGGAATTCGATAACCACTTTTTATTTCATTTCGTTCGTCTGCCATCATTTTAACTCCACCATCCTCTGTGCATCCGAAGTTGTCATCCATTTGGCGATGGCAGTATTCTATCACGGGAACGGGCGTTCGTCAACCGTTTGGTGACAGATTTTTATAAATTTTGTTTTCAGGGTTGCAATCGGTGACTTCTGCGGTATAATAGAGATGGATTTGAACACGCTATGCAGGAGGTACCTATGGAATTCGGCGATATTCTCCGTCAGCTCCGCTTGGAACGCGGGCTTTCTCAAGACGAACTGGCTGCCCTGTTGGGCACGACGAAGCAGGTCATCAGCCGTTATGAAACGAAAAAGCGTGTCCCGCGGCTTTCTGTCGTTTCCGATTTCGCCGAAAAGCTGGGCGTTCCGCTCTCCGCGCTTTCCGGTGAAACGCCGCTCATGCCGCCGGAGATGCTCCCCGTCGGCGGGCGCAGGCGCGTGCCGATTCTGGGCAGTGCCGCCTGCGGCGAGCCGATTTACAAGCCCGGCGACGGCACGGAGTTCATCTCCGTCGAGGATGATTTGCCTTGCGACTTTGCCCTGATTGCGCAGGGTGATTCCATGACCGGCGACCGTATTTATTCCGGCGACATCGTCTTTATCCGCAGTCAGGATCACGTTCAGGATGGCGAAATTGCGGCTGTCGCGCTGGATAACGAAGTGACGCTCAAGCATGTCCGCCGTCTGCGCGGACCGGATGGAAACGTCGTCTTTACTCAGCTTTTGCCGTCAAACCCCGCCTATTCCCCGATTGATATCGGCGGAGAAGGTGAAACGCGCATGGTGCGTATTCTCGGCAAAGCCGTTGCCGTGCGGTTCATGCTGTAAAATTTCAGATTCTTTCTTCCGAACTGTCTCGAAGCAGAGAAAGCAGACCGAGGGAGTTTTCATCGCGCGCGGTTCAGCGTGACAAAATCAGAAATCGAAATATTCTGCAATCAAAACGGCTTTCGCCAAAAATAGGGTTTCAGGCGCAGAATAACGACAAACACCATAACGCAAAAAGGTCAGGCGGCTCAAAGCGAGCTTCCTGACCTTTTTAATCATTGAAAACCTTATCCTGTTTGGGCTGTATGTCAGGCATATCGCCGCAAATACAGCTTACGCCTGTCTTATACCGTCACCAGCTTTGCCAGACTCACGCCGTCCGCGCATCTCAGCTCTTTCAGCAGATGCGCCCCATAGCGGTCAAACGCTGTATGGTCGATTAAGCGGAATGTCGCCGCAATCGCATCCATAAACGCCGTCGTGTCCGTCTGCTCTGCCATTGCGCATACGCACAGAACGCGCATGAGCGCGTAGACCGCACAGATTGCTATGAATTCGTCACAAAGCCCCTCATCACGATCCTGAAACGGAAACTGCTCGAAGAACATATGGTTGACAAGCACATGCTCCAGCACGATTCCATGTTCCGGCATCACATCGTTCAGATGTTCTTCCGCCTCACGATACCGCGCCGCGCGATTTCCTTCACCGCCCAGCAGCGCAAGTGCTGCCCTGCCATTCTCGCGGATGCTTCCGCTTCGCTCATCAATCTGCTCAAGCATACGGCAGACGACGTCCAGCGCAAACGGCAGATTGCGCTTTTCCGGAATGCTCTGCGGGTGAAGCGGCGCACCGGAAAGCAGCGCGTCAACCTGCGCCTCATCTTTCTTCGCCAACGCTTCCTCCAGCCGCGAAAGTGCCTCTCCAAGCCGCATCAGTCTTTGCGGCATAGCATATGTGCGATCCTGCACAAGCGCGATCAGATACATCCGGATATCCGACGCCCTGCCCACGGTTTCAAAAAAGAACTCTCTCTTGACCGCCTTGGGCACACACACATCCATGCCATAGTGAATGAACCGGAGCGGTTCCTTATAGGTAAGCAGCAGTTCAGCGACAGCCTCACAGCTGTTCGCGCAGGAGCATTCGTTTCCATCCTCCGTCCGTATTCCGCGCGGATACAGGCGGCATATCGTCGGCAGAACCTCTGCGCCAAGCTCAGCCTGCACGCCGCATCGTCCATCCTTCATGTGAAGCGGGCAATCCCCTTCCCACGTCGGCGCAATCTGCGCATAGGCTTCCGGCGTGGGATGCAGCGACATGCGCACGGCAGTATCCAGCTTGGCGCGAAGTGCAGGCGCACAATCTACGCCCAGCAGACGGAAATAATCATCCGTCGATACGGAAATCGGCCATCCCACGCAGCAGGGATGACGGCACGCCCCCATCTTACAGGCAAATTTCGGATAATACTCCGGAACAAGATAGTCTTCTTTCATATGTTTGCTTTACGCTTACCATCCCAAGCGGCGATAATAGTTGAGGAAGTTGTTTCCGGCGATATCGGCGACCGCCTCCTCGCTGTATCCGCGGCGGCGCAGCTCATCCAGAATCTTCGGCACATCCGCGGGACTGGTGCAATCCACGGGCGTCGTTTCGATGCCGTCGAAATCGCTTCCAAAGCCGACGTTTTTCGCCGCGCCCAGCTGACACATGTGGTCGATATGGTCGCAGATGGTCGCTACGCTGGCATGTCCGTCTGCGGAAAGGAAGGACGGATAGAAGTTCACGCCAATCCATCCGCCGCGGCTGACCATCGCGCGAATCTGTTCATCCGTCAGATTGCGGAAATGCGGGCAGAGTGCCTTTGCGCAGGAGTGGGACGCCATCGGCGGTTGGCTGTGCCGATCAATCAAATCCCAGAAGCCCGCTTCATTCAGATGGCTGGTATCCGCCGCCATCTTCAGTTCAGCCATCGCGCGCAGGATTTCCCAGCCGCGAGGCTTGATACCCTCCTTGGAACCGCTCTTGGCGGAATGACCGATTTCGTTTTCGTTGTTCCATGTCAGTGCCGCCATGCGGATGCCGTATCGGTAAAACTCATGAACGCGCTCGACCTTGCCCTCAAAAATCTCGCCGCCTTCAACGCTCAGCAGAATCTTATTCTTACCTTCTTCGGCTTCCAGCGGGGAATCAACGCGCTCCCAGCCTTCCTCGTCGCGCAGACGCTCAAAGGCATGGTATTCCGCCATCGCCTTCTCATAGGGATGTCCCGAAACGCCCTGCGACCCCGCGAAAAGCGTACAGGTCTGCAAGCTCATGCCGCCCTTTTTCATCGCTTCCATCGTCACGCAGGGCGTGTGATCCGGCTGAAGGGCGCGCATATACAGGGGCGCTCTGCCAGACGACAGGCAGGCTAACCATGGTCCCCAACAGCACCATCAGGACGGTGAGTATTCGCAGCCCCCA
>URJN01000094.1 GCA_900548125.1 uncultured Eubacteriales bacterium | reverse complement strand
CTTAAAGGATTCGCGTCAAACAACGAAGGAGGGAAACCTATGAAACCTATGAAACGCTTTCTGGCTTTCACCCTGTCGCTTTCTATGCTGATGAGCGGAGCAGCGGCGCTGGCTGAGACGGACACGGAAGCATGTACGATCCCGACCGACGGCTGCGACCAAGGCATTGCTGCCGAAACTGCGACCAAACGAGATGCGTGGGGCGAAAACGGCGCTGTGGTTGCGGGCAAGGCTGAAGCTGCCGAGGTAGGTATCGAAGTGCTCAAGGCCGGCGGCAACGCGGTAGACGCGGCTGTGGCGACCGGTCTGGCAATCGGATTTTTTGAGCCGAACTCCAACGGTCTCGGCGGCGGCGGATTCATGAACATCTGGCTAGCGGATCAGCAGAAGAACGTTGCGATTTCCAGCCAGTTCCCGGCACCGATGAACGTGACGGAAGATTACTTCCAGGAGCTGTATGATGCGGACGGAACGATCAACAAGGAAAAGCGTACCGCGTTCAACAACTCCGGCAAATCGACCTCGATCATGAAGGCGCTGGCGACCTATCAGGTGGCGCTGGACAATTTCGGAACCATGACGCTCGCGGAAATCATCCCTTACGTCACCAAGGCGTGCGAAAACGGCATTCGCGTGACGGCGACCATGAAGAGCATGATCGAAAACTCGTATGAAAAGCTGTCGCTCTGCGAGGATTCCCGCCGCATTTGGTTTAAGGATGGCATCCTCCCGTATGAAGAGGGAGACATCATCTACAATCAGGATTATATTGATACGCTGAATAACGTCGCAGAACACGGAATCGAATGGTTCTACAAGGGCGAAATGGCTGAGAAGATCGTCAACGCCATCCAGTCCACCGGCGGCGTGATGTGCATGGAAGATCTGGAAAAGGCGATGACCGACGTGCTCGTGATTGAAGACACGGTGATGGTCGAATATCGCGGATACAAGCTCTACAGCATGCCGCTTCCGTCTTCCGGCGGCGTTATCGTCGGCGAAATCCTCAATATCATGGAAAACAAGGATATCGCGGCGATGGGTCATAACACGCCGGAAACCATCCATTTCATCGCGGAAGCGATGAAGCTGGCGTATGCTGACCGCACCGCTTTCCTGGGCGACCCGACCTTTACGGAGAATATGCCGATTCAGGGTCTTTCCTCCAAGGAATATGCGAAGGCACAGCTTGCGCGTATCGGCGAAACCGCCAATACGTCTCCGGCACCCGGCAATCCCTACGATTACGAGAATGAATCTCAGAACACCACGCACTACTCCGTTATCGATAAGGATGGCAACATGGCGTGCATGACGCAGTCCATCAACTCTCACTTTGGCTGCGGCATCACGGTTGGCGGCTTCGTTCTCTCTAACGGTTTGATGAGCTTTGACACGGCGAAGGGCAACCCGAATTCCATCGCTCCCGGCAAGCTCTCCCTGTCCAGCATGACGCCGACCATCCTCCTCAAGCCGGACGGCACCGCGATGATGGTATCCGGTTCCCCGGGCGGAGCGCAGATCATTGCGGCGATGGTGAACATGGTTTCCAACATCGTTGACCACAACATGAATCTGGCGGATGCGGTTTATGCGCCTCGCTTCTATGCGAACGACACGGGCAAGACGTATCTGGAAGGCCGTTTCCCGCAGGAAACCATCGACGCTCTGACGGCGTTGGGACATGATGTGCAGGTTCAGGCGGAATACAACCCCAATATGGGCAGCGCCAACACCATCGTGGTTCTGGAAGATGGCTCCTACCATGCGGTAGGCGATCCTCGCCGCGATTCTCAGGCAGCCGCGTATTAACGCTAAGCAGGCCGGGCTGACCTCATAAGCGGGTCCGCCCGGCTTTCCTGATTAAAAAGGCGAAGAGAAAGGATAAAAAAATGAAAAAGATCATGAAGAATATTGCGTTGATGCTCATTCTGATTGCGGCGGTCTTTATGATGACGGCTTGTGGCGATTCAGCCGGCACGAAGGCGACGCCGACGGCGGCCCCGCAGGCGGCTCAGCAGCAGAAAACCGAAGCCCCGGCACAGGAAACTGCGCAGCAGACCGGCGAAGTTCACGGATTGGAAGCCCCGATTGCGGAAAAGCCGATTTTGATGACCTCTGCGGGACAGAGCGCGGACGTTCAGATGCTCTATGCCGTCGCACAGAAGAGCGGTCTGGAAGCCGAAGTGCGTGCGGTTGCCGAAGCGGATCAACTGGATGCGGATGCGTATAAGACGCTCATCATCGCGGTCGGCGGCAGCTCCAAGGGTCTCGGCGCGGCAGGCATCGACGCGGACGAAGAAAAGGTACGCGTACAGAAGATCATCGATAAATTCAAGGATTCCACGACGATCATTGTCGCGCATATCGGCGGCGAAGCGCGCCGCGGCGAACTGAGCGACGGATTTATCAACGCTGTGCTGCCTTATGCGCAGTATATACTGGTCGTCAAAGGCGGAGATAACGACGGTCTGTTTACGCAGGCAGCCCAGACCAATGGCATTCCGATGGATGTCTGCGAGAGCATTTCCGAGGTTGGCACCACGCTGCTGAAAGCGTTTAAGTAAGAAAACCGTCCCCTAATGAACAGGCAAGGAGTTTTGCAAATATGCAGCCAGAATTGATCATTTTCCTGCTGATGGTCGGCTCCTTCATGCTCAGCTGTTTCGCGTTCAAGCTCTCCGCGGGCATCGGTATGGTGATTGCGGCGATTGTGGGCGCGTTAGCTGGAGGAATGGGCTTTCCTGTCGCGCAATTTGTCGAAGGAACGTTTGCGTTCCTGGACACGATCCTGGTCATAGCGGCGGCTATGATCTTCATGAAGTGTATTCAGAATTCCGGAGCATTGGACGTAATCAACCGAATCATCATCCGGCGCTTTGCTCGCTATCCGGCACTGCTACTGATTTGTCTGATGTTCGTCATCATGTTCCCGGGCATGATTACCGGCTCCTCTACGGCGGCGGTTATCAGCGCGGGCGTCATCGTGGCTCCGATTCTGATGATGCTGGGTGTGCCGAAGGATAAGGCGGGCGCGATTATTGCGCTGGGCGGCATGTTCGGCGCGACGGCTCCGCCCGTCAACATGGCGGTCATGGCAATCGGCGGCGGCATTGACATGCCGTATACCGGATTTGACCTGCCGCTGATTCTGTTGTCCTTCCCGCTGGCGATTTTCTCGGTGCTTTTCCTGGGCTATAAGCATGTCAAGAAAGTCGATGTCAAGAAAGTTGCGGCGGAATACCAGAACGAAGGGGCGCAGAAGCCCTCGCTGCTGCTGTTTATGCCGCTGATTGTGATGGTATTGCTGATGGTTCTGCCGGAAATCTTCCCGTCCGTTTTCCCGTCGCTGGGCATGACGCTGATCTTCCTGATTTGCGCGGTGCTTGCGATGTTTACGGGAAAGAAGATGAATCCGCTGCGCACGGTTTACGACGCGGTCAACTCGGCACTTCCGGTCATGGGCATCCTGATGGGCGTCGGCATGTTTATTCAGATTATGACGGCAACCGGCGTCAAGGGATACATCGTTATTTCCAGCGTCAGCCTGCCGACCGTGCTGCTGTACGTCGCCATCGCGCTCCTGATTCCGCTGTTCGGCTCGATTTCTTCGATGGGTGCGGCAACGGTTTTGGGCGTCCCGTTTGTACTCTCTTTGATCAGCAGCGATCAGACGATCGTCGCCTCTGCGATTGCGTCGATTGCCAGCGTAGGCGAATTGATGCCGCCTACGGCACTCGCGGGCATGTTTGCGGCGAATGTTGTCGGTGAGGAAAAATATATTCGCGTGGTCAAGCAGTGTATCATTCCCGCGCTGGGAATCATCATTGTCAGCATGCTGTTCATCATTTTTGCCAATCCGATCGCCTCTGTGATCGGCTGACATGAGCGATAGAAGGAGGAAAACCCATGATGATGACATGGATTTACCGCATAATCGTCGCGCTGCTGGCCGTGCAGGTGACGGTGTGCATGTATACGGAAAAGGACTGGAAAAAACAGGTCAACTGTGCAATCGTCCTGATTCCGCTGATTCTTAGGGCTTTGATGATTAAGTGAGGGAGCGGATATAAAGATGAAAAAAAATCAAATCATCGCCATGATTTGCACCGTTGCCGTCATCGCAGCCTGTGTGATATCGGGCTCCGCTTTTCTGGCGGTGCGGGAAAAGGACGTGATTGTCAGCGGTCCGGGCGTTACGGAAATCAAAATGCTCAGCGACTATTTCCCCAAGCTCAAGGATACGCCCGGTGATACGGAAGTGTATGTCATGAAGGGGGAAAAGGAAGGCGCGTCTGCGCTGATTCTCGGCGGAACGCACGCCAACGAGATGTCCTCGCACATGACGGCAGTGCTTTTCATTGAAAACGCCGTGCCGAAGGAAGGCACGCTGTATATTGTTCCGCGGACGAATGCCAGCGGCGCGACGCATAACGACTCGCAGGAAGGACATCCGTCCGAAATCCATCTGACGACGGCGTCCGGTCAGGTCAGAACGTTCCGACATGGTTCCAGAGCGACCAATCCGGTCCATCAGTGGCCCGATCCGGATGTTTATGTGAACTATATGGGACAATCCCTTTCCGGAAGCGAAACGCGCAATATCAACCGTTGCTATCCCGGCAAAGAGGATGGCACGCTGACGGAGCAGATGGCATACGGCATTGTTCAGCTGATTAAAGCCGAGAAAATCGACATGACGATCGACCTGCACGAAGCGTCTCCGGAATATCCGACGATCAACGCGCTGGTTGCACATGAACGTGCGATGCCGCTGGCTGCCAATGTCGTCATCGACATGCAGCTGGAGGGAATTGATATCAGCCTGGAGCCGTCTCCGGTGACGTTCCGCGGCTTGACGCATCGCGAACTGGGTGACAGTACGGATACATTGGCGATGCTCATGGAAACGCCGAACGCGGCGCAGGGACGCATTCGCGGACGCACGGACGAAGCACTCATTCTGACGGGAAAAGACAAGTTCTATGAGCGTGCGGCAAAGATCGGCTTGCTCTATGTGCCTTATGACGAAACGGGTTGGCCGATTGAACGCCGCGTGGCGCGTCATGCGACGGGATTGACGACGATCTTCAGCGAGTATACGCAGATGTATCAAAAGCCGATCTCTGTGGAAGGCATTCCGAGCTACGACGAGCTCTGCGAAAATGGTCTGGGCGTCTACCTGCTGGATATACCGGAAAGCACTTAAAGCGGAGGACAGCGCAAGCTGTCCCCTGCCTTGAGCGGGAAGGGGGAACGTATGAAAAAGCGAAAAACCATAATCGTGTGCGCAGCAATTGCCGTTGTGCTGCTTGCGGCGCTGGGTTATGCGGTTTTGCGCGAGTCTTTTGTCCGGACGGAGACCGTGCTGGCAGAGGGACTTTCTACACAGACGACGCTGTATACGCTGGATTCCGGAAAACCGGGGAAAACGATTTTCTTCCTCGCCGGCACACATGGCAATGAAGAGGCAGGATACGAGGCGGCGAGGAAGATGGTTGATGCGCTGAAACCCAAAGCGGGAAAAATTCTGCTGATTCCGGAAGCCAACCGCCCCGCCATTCAGGCATATATGAGAACAACGCCGGACGGCGTCAACATGAATCGGGTGTATCCGGGAGATACGGAAGGAAACGACGTTGAAAAGCTCTGCGCACAGATTACGGCACTGATTGCCTGCGAACAACCGGTTGCCGTCATCGACATGCACGAAGGATTTAATTTCTACGGCGTAGAGGGAAGCATCGGAAACAGCATCGTTGCGGGGCTGGATGCAGAGAGCTTCCTGCTGCTTCCGGATATTCTGGATTACGTCAACAGCCGGAATGGGGATCTCAGGGCGTTCACTTATGACACCAATGCACCGAAGGGTAGCCTGAACAGGGAGATGCACCATCTGCTTGGCGTGGATACCTATACGATTGAAACCTCACAGAAACTGCCTCTGGAAACCCGAATCCGCCAGCAGCTGACCTTCGTGGAAGGCCTGCTGACGCTGTACGGTATTCCGTATCAAATGGATTTGCCGCAGTAACGGGGAAAGAGAGGAAAGCGTGTGGCAAGGATATTGGGACTTGGCGATAATGTCTGCGACATGTATGTTCACGAAAAGCGGATGTATCCGGGCGGACAGGCACTGAATGTAGCGGTATATTCTTCTATGCTGGGCGCACAGAGCCAATATATGGGTACTTTCGGCACGGATGACGTGGCGGCGTGTGTCAAGACGGCACTTGAAGAATTGAACATTCCGTTTCCGCGCGCCAGATGCGTAGCGGGAACGAACGGATATGCGATGGTCAGGCTGGAAGATGGAGACCGTGTGTTTATCGGCTCCAATCGTGGCGGAGTCGCCAGAGAACAGCCGCTGAAGCTGAGTCGGGAGGATGTTGAATATATCGCCGGATTTGACGTTGTGCATACCAGCAACAACAGCTGGATTGACGGCGAGTTGGAAAAGCTGGATGAAATTCAGACCGCGGTTTCCTATGATTTTTCGGGAAAGTGGAATGAAGAGGAGAGAAGGAACGCGGTATGTCCGCATATCGACTATGCGTTTTTGTCCTGCGGCGGATTGGAGCCGGATCAGGTTCGTGAGGTGTGCGACAGCATGCTTCACGCAGGCGCACGCGCTGTGGTTGCCACCATGGGCGGAAAAGGCGCCATGTATGCAGACGCGGCAGGCGAAATGATTCAGCCGCCTGAATGGGTTGAGCCGGTGGATACACTGGGCGCGGGAGATTCCTTCGCGGCGGCACTCCTGACGGCACTTGCCCCGATCGGAAAACCGCCGAAAGCGGGCGTAGAGAGAGAGCTGCTGCGGCAGGCCCTGTCGGGTGCGGCGCATTTTGCGGCGCAGTGCTGTTTGAAAAAAGGCGCGTTCGGCTATGGGCGCGACATCTCGGATGAGCGTATAGAGCGTGCCATGGCGGGTATTATCCGCCTGTAAATATACAATCAAAAAGGAGAAGAATTATGCAGATTCAGGAAATCATTGCGGCGGTATTGGAACGCACCCATCAGGCAGGCGGGCTGAAGGCGGTCTATTTCGTAGGCTGCGGCGGTTCTCAGGCTGCTATTTTCCCGGGTAAATATCTGCTTGACTGTGAGAGCAAAACGCTTTCCGTCAAGATTTACAACAGCAACGAGTTCGTGCATTGCCCGCCGGTCAAGCTGGATGGACAGTGCCTGGTCATCTGCTGCTCGCTGAAGGCGACTGCCGAAACGGTTGAGGCGGTCAAAACGGCCAACAATGCCGGCGCGGTGACGATTGCGATGACGGGATCGATGGAAACGGGCATGGCGCAGGTTGGACAATACGTTGTCACCTATTCCAACGGCGACCACCAGGTTTATTCGCAGGGGAACCAGGCGCAGGTACTCCGTATTGCGTTTGAGCTGCTGCATCAGCTGGAAGGCTATGCGCACTACGAAGAAGCCATGGAGAGCTTTGACCGAATCGACGAAATTATCGCAGAAGCAAAGGAAAACATGCTTCCGGCGGCGAAAAAGTTTGCACAGGAATATCAGAAGGACACCATGTTCTACGTGCTGGCATGCGGTGCGCTTCAGGGAACGGGATATACGATGGTCAGCTGCCATCTGCTGGAGATGCAGCGTCTGCATGCCGCGTATATCCACAGCGGAGAATATTTCCATGGACCGTTTGAAACAACGGATCGGGATGTGCCGATGATCCTGCTGATGAATATCGGCAGAAACCGTCCGCTGGATGAGCGTGCGCTGCGTTTCCTTGAGACCTACGCGCCGCGCAGAACCGTGATCGATGTGCAGGATACGGGCGTCGCCAAGCTCCCGCAGTCTGTGGCGGAGTATTTCAGCTCGGTGGTCATGATTCCGATTGAGCGTTTCTTTGTTTCGCAGCTTGCCATTGTGCGGAATCGCTCGATGGATGACCGAGTATATATGTGGAAAGTTCCGTATTGATTGGTTGCTGAATCGAATCATACTTGAAGGTATTCTTCGCCTGTGGGGGAGGAATACCTCTCTTCCGTATCTGCGGGAAATGGAAAGGAAAACGGTGGACGTGAAGATGGCGGGAAAGCT
>URJN01000093.1 GCA_900548125.1 uncultured Eubacteriales bacterium | reverse complement strand
GCCCTATACAGACGATGATGGCAATGAGCAGAATGAAGACGTCAAGCTGACCATTACCTATAAAATCTCGTGGGATACGCTGGTTTCCAAAGGCACTGACGTCAAAAATCTGGAACAATTTGACGACGGCAAGCTGAAGGATATTGATACAGGCTTTATCGTTAATTACGCCTACACGGATGGCAGCGGGGCATTCCACAACCTCAATCGGACGAAAACCATGCGCAAGGAGGGTCTTGTCACAGACCCGGCAAACGGCATTATCACCTACACGATTCACATCAACCCGGGAATGAATGCTCCGATTGACGGCATGCCGCTCATCGACGATTTTGACAGCCGATATCTGGAGTATGTTGCGGGGTCGTTTAAGGTCGAATACCGCCTTGCTCTCTGGTGGTCGGGGACTGAAGGCGATTTGATTGCGACCATCCGTGGTGAACCGGAGATTGATGCTGCTGCTGGCAAAATGACGTTTGACTTCGACTGGGTAAGCATCGAAGCTACAAAGAGTAATTGGACATGCGATCAGGGGAATCAGCTCGGGCGTATTTATAGAGATGGTTTTGCTGGTTTGCAGAACGATCCGAAGTGGTATCAAAAAAAGACTCCCGGATATCAAAGCCGTGGATACACGCCTTACTTCAGGGTCAGTTACCAGCTCAGGGTCAAGAACACGTCTGTTGGCAACCTGAGCCTGAAAAACACGGCTTCCATTGAAGGCTACAACACGGTAACCAAATGGATCGATTATTCGCCGCGATACGTGACGAAGGAATCGGCGTATAACGAGTCGCTGCGGGAGCTGACCTATACGCTCAAAGTCAACGAGCAGGGAAAAACCATCAACAACGGCACCCCGCTGACGCTCAAGGACGAAATGAGCAACGCGACGCCTGACCTCAGCTCCATCGTGGTCAAGGAGCTGGGGAGCGGGCAGACGCTGGCTGAGAGCGAGTGGAGCGTAACCTATGCGCTGAATGCGCAGGGGCACAGCGTGATGGAAATCACCCTGCCGGACAGCAAGGCGCTCGAAGTGACCTACAAGGCGTATCCGAACAGCCCGACCAACGGCACAACCGGCGTCAATGTCACCAACAAGGCGACCCTAAACGGCGTCGTGACCACGACCGATGAAGACGGAAAGTGGGTCACGGTTCATACGGGAAGCGGCGCGGCAGGCGGCGAACATCCGATTGTATTCGTCAAGAAGGTTGATGAAAGCGGTCAACCGCTTTCGGGCGCGACATTCAAGCTCAAAATGCTTCGCAAGAATAACGAGGGTGCATGGTACTGGGTTGAAATCGGCGAAAAGACGACGGACGGAACGGGTCTGCTTCGCTTTGAAAGCACACCGGACAAGACATTCTATCCGGACAGGCTCTTCCGCTTCACGGAAACTCAAGCTCCGTCGGGCTACACGGGAATTTCTGAGCCGTATTACTTCTATATTAAGGATAAGGGGATAGAGGCTGAACAGCTTACCTTTGCAGGCGTGACGGGAAGTCAGGTTCACGAACAGAGCCTCTGGTATCAGACAGCGGTTATCCCCAACGAGAGGAAGGTTGGCGCAGAGTTTGAATTCGCCAAGGTGAACGAGCAGAACGCGCCGCTCGCCCAAGCGGAATTCTCGCTGACCGAATGGAACGGAAGCGCGGCTGTCGGCAGTACTAAAACAGCTGTCAGCGGCGCAAATGGACTGGTTCGCTTTGAGAACCTTGAGCGGGGCAAGACCTATCTGCTCACGGAAACCAAAGCCGCGCCCGGCTACCTGCGTTCGGGCGAAAAATGGCTGGTGACGGTGAACGCCGAAGGGCAAATCACGGTCATCATACACGGCGGCACGGCTGGACAACAGCCTTCGACCATAACCCTTGAGGGCAAGGACGTTCGCGCCTTTGTCAATCGAGGAGTCCCCCAACTTCCAACCACCGGCGGAAACGGCACGCTCGCGTACAGCGTGTGCGGCGTAACGCTGATGACGATCTCTGCCGCGATGCTTGGCGCGCAGGCGCGGCGCAGAAGGAGGAAGGAGGAAAACTGAACGCCTTATGGATGCGAACCCTCATATGGATATAAAAAGAAAGGGAGAAAAAAATATGAAAAAGACACTTGCTATCCTGCTGGCGGCGATTATGCTGCTGGCGATGAGCGCAGTCGCGATGGCGGCGACCCCGACCGGAAACATTACGGTTACCGGAATTGAAGCTACGTCCGGTATGAAGGCGACCGCTTACAAGATTATTGGTTGGAATCTCGACACGGACACCAACGAACCGCTTGACCCTGCAAACGTATGGGCAGATTCGAATATTCCGGCTTGGCTGACCACGAATGGTCATTCTGCTGACATCAAAGATTATGACGGTACAAATCCGAACGTTGAGAACAAGGTTTTCAACCATATGTATCAGGATCTCGGCATCGGACTGAATCTGAATAGCAGTAAGGTTGTTAATGTGTCGGGCGGTATGGCAGCTTTCGAGGGACTTGATATTGGTACTTACCTCATCAAGATTAGCGGCGAAAACGCGAAGTACATCTACAGCGCGGTTGTCGCAAACGTCAGTTATAACTACAATGAGGATCAGCATCAGTGGAAACCCAGTAACAGTATCGCGGATGCCAAGGCATATTCCATTCCGGATATTGACAAGAAAATCAATAAAGACGATACTGCCGACGGACATGATCCGGATCACTCTGACACGGTGGAAATCGGCGAAGTAGTTACGTTTGATATCTATGCGCCGGTTCCGAATTATCCGGCGGACGCTACAGAGACGTACTTTAGAATTTACGATATCATGTGTGCGGGTCTGACCTTCAATGCAGACAGCCTGAAGGTGAATGGCGTCAGCGCAGGCGGGATGTCTACGCTGCTGACGCTCGATACCGAATATCACAACTATAATGGCGAACCTGACTCTGAAGGCAAGATTTTTGATTTTAAGTTTGAGTACAATACGATTAAAAATTACAGCAAGATTCATATCACCTATACGGCGACGGTCAATGAAAACGCTGAGTTTGGCACGACCAACAACAAAAATGAGGCTACGCTCAAGTATCAGAACAATCCGTACATCGAAGACGACTATGACGAGAAGAAGGACGAAGTTCGCGTTTTCACCTTTAAGCTGAATGTTGACAAGGTTGACGGCAAGAACGAATCAATTCGCCTGGCGGGCGCGGAGTTCGAGCTTTACCGCGGCAATGAAAATGCACCGAGCAACGATAAGGTAAACTTCGTCCTGAAGAGCGACGGTGTCTATCGCCTTGCGAAGGTTGGCGATACGAATACGGTCACAAAGCTGATTACGACTACATCCGGCAACATCAAGGTTGAGGGTCTGAAGGACGGCGTCTACTGGCTCAAGGAAACGAAAGCCCCGGCTGAGTACAACAAGGCGGCTGAACCGTTTAAAGTTCAGCTGATTCAGCAAAAGACTGATGGCAAGGGAACTGCGAATCTGGAATGCGGCGACGCTGCAACTGATATCAAGCATCAGCAGACCGTGAAGGTTGTGAATAATAAGGGAACGATTATTCCGTCTACCGGCGGCATGGGCACCACGGTCTTTATGGTCGCGGGCATCGTCATCATGGCTTGCGCGGTTGTCACGCTGATGCTGCTGCTCAAGCGTCAGAAGAACGGCAGCGAGGGCTGAACCGAATAATCCATTTAAAGAAAAAGCACTTCATCGGGAGGATGAGCTTCCCGAACGGGTGAGGGAGTTTGCATGAAGAAGATACTGCCGATACTGCTGGTCATTGTGATATTCGCCGCGGGCATGGGCGTGATGCTCTATCCGACCATCGCCAACTATGTCAATTCGCGCTCGCAGACGGTCGCCATAGACAACTATGAGGAAGCGATTCGCGCGAACGAAGCCTACTATCAGGAGCTTCTTGCGCAGGCACAGGCGTATAACGAACGGCTGTATCAAAACGGCGGGCTGAGGCTGCTTAACGAAGAGGAAAGGGCGGAGTATGAAGCTCAGCTCAACCTCGGCGGCGACGGCGTGATGGGCTATATCGAAATCCCGCGGCTTGACCTCAAGCTCTCCATCGGACACGGCACGGAGGAAGACGTGCTGCAAAAGATGGTCGGGCATCTGGAGGGAACGTCCCTGCCGGTCGGCGGGGCAAGCTCCCACGCGGTTCTTTCGGCGCATCGCGGTCTGCCGTCGGCGAAGCTCTTCAGCGACCTCGACCTCATGCAGGTCGGCGACCGATTCACCATCCATACCCTCAACCAGACGCTGATTTACGAGGTTGACCAGATTACCATCATCCTGCCGGAGGAAATCGAGGCTCTTGCCATCGTCCCCGGCGAGGATCTGGTCACGCTGATGACCTGCACGCCGTATGCGGTCAATACGCATCGGCTGCTGGTCCGCGGCAGGCGCGTGACGGAGGCGGAAGCCGAAGCCACACCTCAGCCGGAACAGAAACAGCCGCTGGATACCCTCCGGCTGATGCAGAATGTCGTGCTGCCGGCGACGGCGGCGGTACTCTTTGTTGTGATGCTCGTGCTGCTTCTGCGGGTTCTCCGGGGCGGCAGGCGAAAGAGATAGGGGAAGGTGACTATGTTGAAAAAGGCAGTAGCGATTTGTACCGCCTTGCTGCTCTGTGCGCTGTGCATAACGGCTCTGGCAGCCAGCGAACATTGCCAACTCACTCTGCTGCTTGCGCTCGGCGAAACGCGCATCCAGGGCGCGGAGTTCACGCTGTACCGCGTGGGCGAAAAGCGTTTGGATCATGGCGTGGTCAGCTTTGCCGCGCTCGCGCCGTATGACGCCGTGTGCAAATCGTTCGACGGGTTGACTGCGTCCCAAAATCAGCAATATGCCCGCCGTTTTGAACAGATGGCTGCCGGTCAGCCCGGCGACGCACAGGCGGCGACGAACGCCGCCGGAGAAGCCCGATTCACCAACCTTGAGGAAGGCGTTTATCTGGTCTTGCAGACCGACGCGAAGGGGGCTGCGCAGGCGTTCAAGCCGTGTCAGACGGTATTGATTGCGCTGCCCGCGACCGATCCGGTGAGCGGAGAATGGAAAAACGAGCTGCTGATTGAGCCGAAGGTCGAAACGACGCCCACGCCCGTTCCGACTCCGACCCCGACGGCAACGCCTACCCCGACCCCGACACCGACACCGACAGCTGCGCCGACGGCAACGCCTGACGTGACGCCGACAGCAACGCCGACCTCGACCCCGTATCAGGGCGCGACGCCGACGCCTACGCCGACGGAAACGCCTACGCCTGTGCCGACAGACACGCCGACGCCGACCGAAACGCCTACGCCCACGCCTGTGCCGACAGAGGAGCCGACGCCTACGCCGACCCCGAAGCCGACGCCCGTGCCGACGCCGATTCCCGGCAAGGAAATCGACGTTTCCGTGCGCAAGGTCTGGCAGGACAACCGCGACGCCGCGGGCATCCGTCCGCAGGCGATTACCATCAAGCTGTATCGAAAGCTGACGACGGACGCGGAATATCCTGAGCGCGAGCTGGTCTCCGTTGCGATATCCGGTCAGGGCGACGAATGGCGTTTCACCTTCCGCAACATGCCGCGTTTCACGGAAAGCGGCGAGGAATACGAGTACATGGTGCGCGAGGAAGCCGTAACGGGTTACAGCACCATCTATCAGAACAATGCCGTCGTCAACGTTCGCGAAACGCCTGTTCCGGGCACGTCGCCTTCCCCGAAGCCGCGAACCACGCCGATTCCCAACGTGACCCCGCGACCGGATAACCCGACCGCGCTGATTTATGTGGACGGCGAGTGGATTTATCTGGACGACTACGGCGTACCGCTCGGCATTCTGCCGCAGACGGGCGACGAAAGCGATCTGCTGCTGTATGCCTGTGTCGGCATGCTGATGCTGGCGAGTGCGGCGGCGATGGGGCTGATGCTTTACCGCAGAAGGAAAGAAGCATAACACGATTCCCAAACAGAGGCTGTTAAGCTGACAAACCCGCGCTTCCCGAATGCAGATTCGCGGAAAGCAGAGGCGGGGCTTGACAGCCTCTTTTGTCTTGCCAAACGTGAAGAATGTGTTGTACAATGAACAGGCGATGTTTAATCAAGGATGGTACGAGCATGAAAAAGAAAAAACCGTTCAGCAGCGTAGAGCGGCTTCTGATTGCCGCGATTGCGCTGTGTCTGGCGATAGCGGGCGCGATGGGCTTCCTTTTCTTTAAGGTGACCTGCGAAAATCGGGAAGCGGAGCAGGAACTGACGCTGATTGAGCAGCAGGCACTGCGCACAGCCGCGTCCCAAACGCCGCAGCCCACGCCGACGGCAGAGCTGACGCCGGAAAACGGCACGCCCATTCCGGAAATCACGCCTGAAATCACGCCCGAGGAAATCGAGCCGGAAGAACCGGAAACGTTCGAGCTGGAGGGTGAGGACGTAGAGGAGGAAGACCCGCTGCTGCTGGCAATCCTCTATCAGCAGCAGGAAGCCAACAAGACGCCCAAGCCTGCCGCCGGAACGAAGAGCGCGCCGAAACGCCGAACCTATGCGCAAAAGCTCGCCATCAAAGCCCGCTATGCCGTGCGCGGGGAAACCAAGCAAACGCCTTCTCCCGAAACGGAAGCGACAGCCGAACCGACGACGACCCCGCCGCGCGTAGGGACGACCGTTCAGCGCGACGTTCGCTACAGCGTGGATTTCGATAACCTGCATGAAATGAACGAGGAAATCGTCGCATGGATTTTGCAGGAGGGAACGGAAATCAACTTCCCCATCGTTCAGCACAGCAATAACGAGTATTACTTGACCCATCTCTATACCGGAACCCGAAACAAGACCGGAACGATTTTCGAGGATTGCGGAAATTCACCGTTCTTTACCGATATGTGTACCTATCTGTACGGTCACAATCGGAAAAACGGCGCGATGTTTGCGAGCCTGCCGAACTATATGGAATACGACTATTGGCAGGAACACCCGACCATGCTGCTCATCACGCCGTATGAGGATTACGAAATCGAGGTCTTTGCCTGCGTGCGCGAATCCGCCGCGCAAGAGCAGACATGGCGCATCAAGCAGTTCTCGCGGCGAAGCGAATACGACGAATTTGTCAGCAGTATTCTGGAAAGAACGTCGCTGGACACGGGCATCATCCCGCAGTGGGGCGACCAGCTGCTTGCGCTGTGTACCTGCACGAACGACGCGAAGGACGACCGATACATTGTCTTTGCGCGGATGAACCCCATCGAATACTCGACAGAGAGCGGAATCTCCATCACCAAGATGCAGATGGATGCTCTGGAAGGCACGAGCCGCTTGGTGAATGTGCCGGGGCGCGGCATGATGCAGTATTACGCACAGAACGATCCCGTCTGGGCGAAGATGGTCTACGAGCCGAAGGGAACGACAACATACCGCCCGTTCGGTCAGGGCGGATGCGGCCCGACGAGCATGGCGATGGCGATCGCGAATCTTGTGCCGATGGAGAGCATGGGCGGCATTTCGGCGTATGCGCGCACGGAAAGCGGGTTCACGTTCTGCCGCTGCTCGGTCAACCGATATTACTGCGACCGGACGCATGCGCAGTATAAGCTGACGACGGCGTGGGAGTTCAAGCATTATCTGCCGGTCGTTCTGGCGAACTTTGCGACGGGCAACAACAGCTGGAACGAGAAATCCCGCACGGAAAACCGCGGCACAGGCACGGCGTTTATGCTGCGCGCGGCGGAAGCCTACGGGCTGGAGTTCACGGTCAGCAAGAGCGGCGAGGAAGCGATTGCGGCGCTCAAGCGCGGCGCGATGGTCGTCGCTTCCACCGGCGGCACGGAAAGCCCGTTTACCGGCGGCGGTCACTATCTGACGCTGGCGCACGCGGACAACACCTATCTGTACATCATGGATCCGTATCTCAAGAGCGATTACAGCAAGACGGACAAGCGGCATCTGCTGACGCAGATTCAGCCGGGGCTGCTTCGCGCGCGTGTCGAGGATATGGATCAGCTGCTGCTGTATACGTTCTATATCGTTGAAAACCCGATGCTGAGGTAAGAAAAAAGCTATTCTCCCCCGAAGGGGGGAGAATAGCCCTTTCC
>URJN01000092.1 GCA_900548125.1 uncultured Eubacteriales bacterium | reverse complement strand
TTTTCATGGTGAAAAACCTCCTTATTGATCGGGGAATCCCCCGAAAGCAAAGCCTGTTGAAGCGGACATACTCCTCCATAGGGATTCGACGTTTTTGTGTAAAATCCTATTCGGTTTTGGGAATTATTTATGGAAAGAGAAAGGACGCACGCAGGACTTAAAAAAACAGTCTGTCATAACAAGTATAATAAGAAGCAGAGTGGAATGTCAAGCAGGATGAATTGACTCGCATAAATCCCTCGCGTTTGCTTTTGTTCTTTCTGCGGCGTTGAGAAAAAACGGGGGAAATCGGCAAATAGGGAAGGCGCATTGACAGAGCAGGGTACAAGCGATATAATTAAATTGAAATTATATCGTCTTGCCGCGATTTGCGGCAATGGAGGAAAAGCATCATGCAGACAAAGGCTGCGAAAAAGAAGACTCAGAGTTTGCGCATTATCATTGTGGGCTGCGGCAAGGTTGGGCATACGCTGACAGAGCAGCTGGTTCGCGAAGGGCATGACGTGACAATCGTTGATACGAGCGAGCGCGTTGTCCGCGATACGACAGACACTTTTGATGTGATGGGCATTCAGGGCAACGGCGCAAGCCTTCGGGTCTTGATGGAAGCAGGCTTGCAGCAGGCGGATCTGGTGATTGCCGTCACGGGCTCGGATGAGCTGAATCTGCTCTGCTGCACCATTGCGAAAAAGGCAGGCGGTGCTTTGGCGGCGATTGCGCGTGTTCGCAATCCGGATTACAGCGAGGAGCTGCCTTACCTGCGCCAGCAGCTGGGGCTGTCGATGATTATCAATCCGGAGCTGGAAGCGGCGCAGGAGATTGCGCGTCTGCTTTCGCGCCCGCAGGCACTGACAGTCAGCTCGTTTGCCAAAGGACATGCGGAGCTGGTTCGGTTCAAGATTCCCAAGGGGAGCATTTTGCACGGGCGGCGCATCATGCAGCTGGAGGATATTTTCCATTTCGGCTATCTGGTCTGCGCGGTGGAGAATGAGGGACACGTGGTGATTCCCAGCGGCTCTACGATGCTGCATGAGGGGGACGATATCACGATTCTGGCGTCCTCCCGCGAGGCGCATCACATCTTTGAGAGCATCGGCATGCACTCCAATTCCGTGCATAGCTGCATGATTATCGGCGGCGGCAAGTCGTCCTACTATCTGGCGAAGCAGCTGATTGAGCAGAAGCTGGAGGTCAAGATCATCGAATCCAATAAAGAACGCTGTGAAGAGCTGAGCACTCTCCTGCCGGAAGCGTTGGTCATCTGCGGCGACGGCGGCGATGAGGAGCTGCTCAAGGAAGAAGGCATCGGAGCGGCGGAGGCCTTTGTTCCGCTGACGGGTCTGGATGAGGAAAACATCCTGCTGACGCTGTATGCCAAGCGCGTTCCGGGGCTGAAGACGATTACCAAAATCAACCGCATCACCTTCAATGACGTCATCGACGGGCTGGAGCTGGGCAGCGTCATCTATCCGAAGTACATCACGTCGGAAGCCATTATCGCCTATGTGCGCGCGCGTCAGAACTCCATCGGCAGCAACGTCGAAACGCTGTACCACCTGTTTGACAACCGCGTGGAAGCCATCGAGTTCCGCGTTGGGGAGGATGCGCCGGTTATCGGTGTACCGATTATGGATTTGAAGCTGAAGGACAGCCTGCTGATTGCCTGCATCAACCGCGCCGGAAAGATTATCTTTCCGCGTGGTCAGGATACCATTGAGCAGGATGATACGGTCATCATCGTGACGACCCATTCCGGCTTTGGCGATATCAGCGATATTCTGTGTTGAATAAAGGTGCGTCGGGGAGAAGCTCGGATGCGCTTGAATACGGGAAATCCGAGAGAATTGGGGTTTGGACAGGGCATAGAACGACACGCCGCTTGTCACCTGTTTTAAAGGATAGAGGAAATGAATACAAAGAGTATACGCTTTATTCTGGGTTGGATACTCAATATTGAAGCCTTGCTGATGCTTCTTCCCGTCGGAACTGCTGTGTTCTATCGGGAAGAAGAAGGCGTGGCGTATGCGCTGGTGATGGCACTGTGTGCGGCAATCGGCGCGCTGTTGACGTATAAAAAGCCGAAGAACCCGAACTTTTATGCCAAAGAGGGCTTTATCTGTACGGCAATGGGCTGGATTGTGATGAGTATATTCGGCTGTTTGCCGTTTATGCTGACCGGCGAGATTCCGTCCTTTGTGGACGCGATGTTTGAAATGGTTTCGGGCTTCACGACGACCGGCGCAAGCGTTGTGGAAAACGTCGAGCTGCTCAGCCATTGTACGAACATGTGGCGGTGTCTGTCCCACTGGATTGGCGGCATGGGCATATTGGTGTTCCTGCTGGCTGTTCTGCCGCTGGTCGGCGGAAGCAACATGCAGCTGATGAAGGCGGAAAGCCCGGGGCCCTCGGTCGGCAAGCTGGTTCCCAAGGTGCGCTTTACGGCGCGGATTCTCTATTATCTGTATGTTGCACTGACACTTTTGCAGGTCGTGGTCATGCTGCTGGGCGGCATGACGCTCTATGAAGCCCTGTGTACATCCTTCGGCACGGCGGGAACGGGCGGATTCGGCATACGCAGCGACTCCATTGCGAGTTTTTCGCCGTTTTTGCAATGGGCAATCACCATATTCATGATTGTGTTCGGCGTGAACTTCAACGTCTATTTCCTCATTTATATGCGTAAGCCCAAAGAAGCACTGAAATGCGAGGAAATGCGCTGGTATCTGGCGATTATCGTGTCGGCTGCGCTGCTGATTTTTGTCAACGCCTATGACGCGACTCTGACGATTGAGCATAATCTGCGTCAGTCTTTTTTTCAGGTCGCATCCATCATTACGACGACGGGCTTCGCCACGGCGGATTTCAACCTCTGGCACGGCTTTTCCCGCGGAATACTCGTGCTGCTGATGTTTATCGGCGCATGCGCGGGCAGTACGGGCGGCGGCTTTAAGGTTTCGCGTATCGTCATTGGTTTCAAGTCTGTGCTGGCGTATCTGGGGGCATTCCTGCATCCGCGTGCGGTTCGCAAGGTCAAGTTTGAGGATAAGGATGTCGATTCGGATACGATGCACGCCATTTGTGTGTATTTTATTGCTGCAATCGGGCTGTTTGTCATTTCTGTACTGCTGATTTCGCTGGATGGCTTTGATTTGGTATCGACGTTTACGGCGGTTGCGGCGACGTTCAACAACGTCGGTCCCGGATTGGGGATGGCAGGCCCGTCGAGCAATTTTGCCGCGTTCAGCGATTTTTCCAAAATCGTGATGACGATGGATATGCTGCTTGGCAGGCTGGAGGTTTTCCCGATGCTGATGCTGTTTTATCCGCCGCTCTGGAAGGAGAGCATCGAGGAAGCGAGAATACGCCGCAATCGGGCGGCAAGACTGAAAAGGTAAGCGGGGACTGGATTGAAGCAAGACGAAGCTGCATGCGCCCACATAGGGGAATGGCTTTGGGTTCAAGTCCGGCAGGGAATCCCGCTTCCTGTGCCCTTTCTTCGCTTTATATCGCTATAATGGTGTACATACGAAAAGCGTCGGTTCCATGGTGTGATGGAAACCGACGCTTTTCATTGTGGAAGGGAAATAAATGAGGAAGGGGAAGAAAAAAGGAAGATGCTTGCCTTCGCGTGTGGTGGAGGGGGAGAAAGGAAGCGAAGGCAGCTCGTAAAGGCGGATGGGATTCAACCTTTACGAGAGTCATTATAACGTTGGAATGTGGCAAAAATATGATGAAAAACGAAAATTGATGGGATATTCGGTCGTAAAAGAGGACTGCGCAGACGGTATAGCACAAGCGTTGCCCTTTTGGACGGAATGTGATACACTACAGAAATGAGGAAGAAGCGGAGATAGTTGCTTCCTGTCATCGAGTCTGCTTCGTTTTGCGGAGAAAGACGGACGTTTGATTACATGCCCTTGATCGAGTGGGATAAAGGGAAAAGAGCGCAGGGAACAGCACCCTGCCGGAGCGTGGAGCGGGGTCTGCACGTTTCCCGAAGGAGAGAACAGAGATGCTCAGACGGCTTTGCGGAAGAAAAAAGGCGGCGTGCCTGATCGGCGGGGGAATGTATGCGCTGTTTGCAGCGTTTGGCTGGCAGGCGGAGCATAACGGCGGCTGCAATCCGGTGCTTGCGCTGGTCATTGCGGCGGTGCTACTTCTGCCTGCGGCGGAGATATTGGCGTGGCTTTTTGAAAAGAGCGAGGCGGGAAAAAGGTCTTGCGACGAAAAACCGTTTAGAACAGGCAGAGCGTATGCCTTCATTCTGGCGTGCTATGTGCCGATGCTGCTGATTACGTTCCCCGGCTCGTTCGCCTATGATGTGCCATATCAGCTCAGGCAGGTCGTCACAGGACAGTATTCCACCCATCATCCGCTTCTGCATACGCTTCTCTTGGGCGGGCTTTTGCAGCTGGGGCGTCATTTAGGGGATATCAACATCGGCGCGGCACTGTATACAGGGCTGCAAATGGTGTTGCTCGCAGGCTGTTTTGCGCTGACCTGTGCATCCATTGCGCGTCAGTGCGGCGCACGCACGGGCAGGCGGGCGGCGGTATTCTTTGCGCTGTACCCGCTCCATATGATGATGGCGGTCAACGCGACGAAGGACGTGCTGTTCTCCGGCTGCTTTGCGCTGACGGTAGCGCTGCTGTGTGAGCTGACGGAAAAGCCGACGGCGCGGCGGACGGCGGCTGCGGCACTTTGCGGCGCGTTGGCGGCGATGCTGCGCAACAATATGGCGTATGCGGCAATCGTCTGGCTGGTGCTGTGGCTGCCGGCGATGCGCAAAAAGGGGAAAGCGGCGGCAATCGCCATGGCACTCGCGCTGGTTTTAGGGCTGGGTGGAAACGCGATGCTCAAAGCGGCAACGCATGCGGTCGATGGCGACATGAGCGAAATGCTGTCCGTGCCGATTCAGCAGATGGCGCGTGCGCGTCTGTTGGAGAGCGAAAAGCTGACGGAGGAGGAAAAAACGGCGATTGACGCTCTGATGCCCGACGAGGCATGGCGGCTGTATGACCCGACGATATCCGATCCCGTGAAATTTGAATTCGATACCAAGACGTTTCGCTCGAACGTCGGGTATTATGGCGGAATATGGCTTTCGGTCGGGGTGAAATGTCCGAATGTTTATTTGGATGCGCTGCTGATGCAGACGTATTCGTTCTTCTATCCTTACAGCCGATACGGCGTGTCGGGCTATTATTTGCAGATGGGGATGTCGGAGGCTTACGATGAAAGCTGGTGCGGCTTTGCGCCGCCGAGCAGCAGGAGCTTTTTTCCGCGTGTGCTGGCGTCGCTTTCGTGGCGATTTGGCGCACAGGGAGCGATGCAGATTCCCGTAATCGGCTGGGCATTCAACATGGGGCTGATTGTCTGGACGTTATTTTTCTTCGTTCTGCGCGAGATGTATGCGGGAAGATGGAAGCGTTTCTGCGTGTTCCTGCTGCCCGTGCTTCTGTGGGGAACGTTCCTGCTCGGACCCGTGATGGCGGGACGATATATCTATCCGTTTGTCTGCGTTCTGCCGGCGGCAGCGGGAAAGCCCATGAGCGGAGAATGTAAAAAACATGAATAAAACGCGGAATTCGGAGGCGTTGAAGCCTCGCCGCGAAGCATACAGGGAGGAATCATCATGAGATTGGACAAATATTTGAAGGTATCCCGAATCATCAAGCGGCGCACGGTCGCCAAGGAAGCCGGAGAGGGCGGGCGCGTGAGCATCAACGGCAAGGTCGCCAAGCCGTCCAGCGAGGTTAAGGAAGGCGATGTTTTGGAGATTCGCTTTGGCGAAAAGGTCGCCAGACTTCGTGTGCTTTCCGTCGTGGAAACGGTTCGCAAGAATGACGCGGCGGCGATGTACGAGATGCTCGAAGGGGAGGAACTGTGATGAATGCGGCGGTTATTGTGGCGGCGGGGCGCGGCACGCGCATGGGGCTGGAACGCAACAAGGTTCTGGCGCAGCTCTGCGGCGAGCCGGTTATCGCACGGACGGTTCGGACGTTTGAAGAAAGCGGATGGTTTGACGGCGGCGTCGTGGTCGTGACGGGCGAATGCGACTTGGAGGACATGACGCAGATTCTCCGGCATGCGGGGCTTTCTGCCAAGGTTGTGCTTGGCGGTGCGGATCGTCAGGAAAGCGTATGCCGCGGGCTGGCGGCAGTCAATCCGAAGGCGGATTATATTGCCATACACGACGGCGCGCGTCCGCTGGTTACGAAGGAAGTCATCGAAAGAACGCTGGAGAGCGCAAAGGCGTTCGGAAGCGGCGTTGCCGCGGTTGCGCTCAAGGACACGGTCAAGCGCGTGGACGGGCAGGGCTGTGTCATCGACACGCCGCCTAGGGACGGACTCCGCGCGGTACAGACCCCGCAGACGTTTTCCGCCGAGCTTATCTGGCGTGCGCATGCGGAATTTGAGCATGGCGAACGCGCGACAGATGACGCGGCGCTGGTCGAGCGGATGGGCGTTTCCGTCCATCTGACGGAAGGCGATGTTGAAAACATCAAGCTGACGACGCCGGAGGATATGCTGCTGGCAAGACAGGTCATTTTGCGTCGGGAAGGACGGAAGGAGGAGCGCACCATGATGCGAATCGGACAGGGTTATGACGTACACCGTTTGGTGGAAGGGCGAAAGCTGATTCTCTGCGGCGTGGAGGTGCCGTATACGCTGGGGCTTCTCGGTCACAGCGACGCGGACGTTGCGCTGCATGCGCTGATGGATGCGCTCTTGGGCGCGGCGGCTCTGGGGGATATCGGACGGCATTTTCCGGACACCGACCCGACATACAAGGGCGCGGACTCCGGAAAGCTGCTTGACCATGTCGTAGAGCTGCTGAAGGAAAAGGGCTATCGGGTGGGCAACGTGGATGTGACCATCGTCTGCCAGCGTCCCAAGCTCAAGGATTACATCGAGCAGATGCGCGAACAGGTTGCACGGCATCTCAACGTGGATGTGGACTGCGTGAATATCAAGGCGACAACGACGGAGAAGCTGGGCTTTGAGGGCGAAGGCTTGGGTATTTCCAGCCAGGCGGTTGCGTGCATTGAGAAAATCTAAACTGCATAACAGAGAGAATGGCAAAAAAATCGAGATATAAAAAGAAACGCAATCCCATCCTTGCGCTGCTGGATGGATTATTGACCCTGCTGGATTGGCTGCTGGAGGGATTCGCGGCGGGCGTTGTTGCGCTGCTCAAGGGGATCGGAAGACTGCTGCTTCTTCTTTTGAAGGGAATCGGCATGCTGCTGCTGCTCCTGCTCAGGGGAATCGCCTATCCCTTCGGCAGGCTCTGGCGGCTGCTCGTCGGCAGGCGAAACCGCGCGGCACGCTGCATGCGGCTGACGGGATTCGAGTTCGAGGAATATATGGCGCAGGTGCTCAAGGACAACGGCTTTCGGCATGTCGAGGTGACGGTGGAATGCGGCGATCAGGGCGTGGATATCCTCGCCGTGCGAAACGGCAAGACCTACGCGATACAATGCAAGAACTATGCGGACATGGTCGGCAATAAGGCGGTGCAGGAGGCCTACACGGGTGCGCAGTATTACGGATGCGACATTCCGGTGGTCGTCTGTCCGACGGATTTCACGATACCGGCGCGGGAGCTGGCGGAATCCACGGGCGTGGAGCTGTGGGACGGAGAAAGGCTGTCGCATATGATGCGCGTCAGCGGCAGACGGCCGCACCATGACCCGAAGCGGGACGATGAATATTGAGTCTGACGGAGTAAAAAGCCGCTGAAGAAGAGCTGACCTGCGGGTATGCTGCGTATTGACGGATGATTCGATGCTATAGAATGTTGAAAGCAACGCTGCAAGTGAATAAACGCTGAGAGGACATGCCTGAACGAAAGCAGCTCGGCGCGTTCATAAGTATCGAAAGGGAAAGCCATCCATGCTTCTGTAAACGACGTGAAATGGATGGCTTTTTCTATTGAATAAAGAATTGAAATGATATGGAGGTGTATTTAGTTTGCGGGCGGAGCAGACGGTGCGTGTTGACATAAAAGATGTTTAAATGTATAATAAATTGAGTATGGAAATCTGTCGGAATATAAAAATTGGACAGAATGCAGACAAAAGAACAAGGTGGACACAGAGAG
>URJN01000091.1 GCA_900548125.1 uncultured Eubacteriales bacterium | reverse complement strand
ATGCTTTCTGATAATCTTGCAAAGATAATTTTCTAAGCAATGTTTCCCGGGGCGTTTCAGAATTTCCTCTCTTGCCATCCAGAAGGCATCAACATCTCCCAAGCCAAACAATGCCTTAATGTATCTCAGTGGATTCATTACACTTTCCTCTTATCAATACCCACTCCAGTGCCCTTGACCCAAGCCCAGCAGCCAAGTTCGTACAGGCTGCGAACCACATTGTGCCCTTCGATTTCATGGTAAAGCTGCCAGTGGTACTTTGCCTGTTTCAGCTTATTGCTGGACACCGAGCCTGCACGCCCCATTCGATATGTACCCAGAACTTCTTCCATACCATAGCAGTAATCCGTTTTCTTCAGGATTTTCAACCACAGTGCAAAATCGTTTCTCTTTTTAATCGGAGGTACCTCGAACTTACCGAGTGCTTCCTGATCGTACATTACAGACAGATTACCGATTGGATTGGATAGCCGAATCATCTTTTTGTAGTCCGTTTTCTTCGGAGGAATGAATACCGTGTGCAGGTCGTTTCCTTCCTCGTCCATCCAGCCATAGCCGGTCGCACTAAACTTTGCGCCAGTCCGCTCCATAAAGGCGATCTGCTTTTCCAGCTTATCCGGCATCCACAAGTCATCGCTATCCAGAAATGCGATATACTTGCCAGTCGCCCGCTTCATGGCCTCCGTCCGGGCAACCGCTGGTCCCCCATTCTGCGGAAGAACATAGTAGTGGATATTGGAATACTTCTCCAAGTACGGCTTCAACACTTCGGCAGTGTTATCCGTGCTGCAGTCGTCCACAATCTGAATCTCCCAGTCTGTAACTGTCTGGGCAATCACAGAATCAAGCGATTGCAAAATATACTTGCCGCAGTTGTAAGTCGGCATAATCACACTAACTAGCATTCTACCGTTCCTCTCCGCATATCAAAGATTACAGCCCAGACTCATCTCAAAGAGTCTGAGCCGTTTATTCCTTATAAAGCTCTACTAATCGCCCTCAGCAGTGTGATCCACACTGCCGTTATGTCTTGTACCGCTGCAATGAACGTTGCTACGTTACGGTAGCCGCTGTCTTTAGTCCTGATAGTACCAACGCTCGTTACGGTAAGTCGTGTGCTTATACCAGGTTTCACTCATCCACGCCACCGTAGCTTCCTTGTTTATGCCGGATTACCCCACACGATGAGCATCTCTGCGACCATGTGGTTATCACCATCTTGCTCACATCTGCCTTGTTATCTCCAAGACCGGGATGAAATCGCAGATGATGTTATCATCGCTCAGCCCCAGTAACGCTATGTGATAATCACCACAGTGTCGGTAATATCCTCACGGTGCCATCTGGCATAAAACCACGAGCTACGGTCGCATCCATAAAAGTGCACTTTCGGGGCATAAAAGCCTCAATTCACACTTGTTTTGCCCTCTCTCACGTCTACGTTCTCGGCATTTTGCACTATCGGGTCCGCTACATTACCCCTGTGCAGGGCAATTTGCCGACTTCTCAGCTTGACGCTACTGTAAGAACCGCATTTATGCCTGACTCCACTCTGGATTTTCTTCCAATTTTTAGCAGTTCAAAATGTACAAAAACGTCGATTTTTAGCGATTTTCTCCGCTCATAGCAGTGGTTTGACCCTCGGGAATTCCCTCGGTACTTTCAGGCATAAACAGGATACTAACTGTCCCCTTTTGCGCGCATAATACCCCTTTTCTTCACGCACGCAATATTGATAGATTTCAACGTTTATTATACCGTTCTCCGCGTTGCATTGTCAAGGAAATTGAAAACATATTCGCCATATTTTTTCCATGACGGCTGTACATATTTTCTCAAATCCAGCACAACATACTTGCCATTTAACATCGTTTGCCGCTGCAATTCACACATCCGGATTCCCCTTCCGAAAAGCTCATCCTCTTTTGCAGCCTTGTTTCGCTTCAACTTCTTTCTTTCATATGAATTAAACCGTCATTCACACGTCAATTCGTTACATCCCGCGCAAATCCTCCTCTGATATGCTTCAATCGCAATCTGTGTTTTCGGTTTTCGTATAATCTTTGCCCTTCGCGTTTCTCTTCAATTCAAAAGTTCCCTGCTCATTTTCTTATTGTTTCTTTTCCCATTTTGTGCTATATTGAGCACGGAATCTGTTTACTAAAGGAAGCGAAATGATGGATAGTTTTGCTTTTGCGCTCAACACGACGATGCCGGTCTTTCTGGTCATCCTGCTGGGCTGGTTTCTGCGCCGAGTCGGTGTGCTGAACGCCGAATTCTGCAAGCCCGCGAATCAATATGTGTTCAAATGCGCTCTTCCCGTCAGCCTGTTTCTGTCGATTGCCAAAATGGATGTGTACAGCGATTTCAATCCGGCTTTCTGCCTTTTCTGTTTCGCCGTAACCAGCGTCATTTTCCTCGGCATATGGGGGCTTGCCTCCCTGTTCATGAAGGATAAGCGGCTGGTCGGCGAATTCAGTCAGGCGGCAGTCCGTTCCAGTGCGGCGATTCTAGGCGTTGCTCTTTCGAACAACATCTACGGCAATTCAGGCATGGTGCCGATGATGGTTCTTTCTGCCGTTCCTTTTTTCAACGTCTACGCTGTCCTGATTTTGCAGTTTTCGCCCCATGTGGATGAGAACGGTCAGCTCCTCCCGCCGAGTCAAAATGGCTCAGCGGTCAAGCGCGCTTTTGTGAACGTCGCAAAGAACCCTATTATCATCGGCATCCTGCTCGGCGTTCCTTTTTCTCTGCTGCGCATCAAACTCCCGACCATTCTGCAATCGACGCTTTCAACGGTCGGCGGAACTGCGACGCCTGTCGCTCTGCTGGCTGTTGGCGCATCCTTCTCCGGAAGCGAAGCCCTCAAGCGCATCAAGCCTGCCATCGCCGCAACAGCGATTAAGCTGTTCATTCTGCCTGCCATCTTCCTTCCCATTGCCGCTCTGTTGGGGTTCAAATACAGCGAGCTGCTGGCGATTCTCATCATAGTCGGCTCCCCCACGACGGTATCCTGTTTTGTGATGGCAAAGAACATGGGACACGAAGGCATTTTGACAAGCAATGTCGTCATGCTGGCGACGGTGCTTTCGTCCGTATCGCTGACACTATGGATATTCCTTCTCCGCTCTTTCGGATTATTGTAAAGGAGACATACTGACATGAAAAGCCTTTTAATCAAGGATACGACGCGCGAGGAGCGCGAGCAGATTGTTGCCGATTCCATCGGAAGCATCGAAGCGGCATGCGACGGCTGTGCGCCGGGCGTCATTGAGATGTATCAGGCGTATATCGACGGCGTAAAGGAACTGCGCGAGGTCAACCGCGAATATGTCGCGCATTATATTTCCGGTCGAGAAGGTCCGACGCGCAGTGAATGCGGGATATTTTAATTTTATGAGGGGACTTCTCCCCCTCATTTTTCCATAAAAAGCTACAACAAAAGGCGGCTACCCGACTGATTCGGAGTAACCGCCTTACTTATTTGTATATTCTTTTCGACTTTCCCGTTTAACCGATTTTCTGCTCCCCGCATGCCGTGCAGCTTCCGCAGGACGCACAGCCGCCCTCGCGTTCATCCTGCGCGATGAGAAGCTCCTGCTGCTGTCTCTTGGCGTCCACATCGTGCGCAACCGCAAGCATCAGGCGAATGCGGTTTTCCTGATTGACCTTCGTCGCGGAAAGATCGTAGTCGATCGGAACGATGTTGATGCCCGGATGCACCTGCGTCAGCTTGCGAATCATGCCCTTGCCGCAGATGTGGTTCGGCAGGCAGCCAAACGGCTGTGCGCAGATGATGTTCTCATAGCCGTTCTCGGCAAGCTCCAGCATCTCTGCCGTCAGCAGCCACCCCTCGCCCATCTTGCTGCCATAGCCGATAACGCCCTTGACCAGCGTTTTGATGTGCTTAAAGGCGGTCGGCGGAACAAAGTTCGGATGCGCGGCAATGGATTCGATGAGCGTCGTTTCCATCCGCTCGCAGAACTTCATCAGTCCCTTGCAGAAAATCAGCTTGGGCAGGCTTCCGCCGTAGAGGTGATGATCCTCGATGCGGTTGTCGATTTTGAAGAGAACAAAGCCCATGATGCCCGGGAGCATGTATTCGCAGTCCTGTGTGCGCAGGAATTTTTCAAGCCCGTTGTTGCCCAGCGAAGAATACTTGACATAGATTTCGCCGACAACGCCGACGCGGGTTTTTCTTTCATGACTGCGCTCGATAGCGTCAAAATCATCGACAATCGCGGCAAGGTTTTTGCGCATATCCTTGTTGGACAAGCCCTTTCCGCGGTTGAACTGCTCGATAAGCGCATCGTTCCACTTCTCAATGAGCGCATCCGTTTCGCCCTCATTGAATTCATACGGGCGCGTCTGGTTGGATACGCACATGATGCAGTCGCCGTAGACCAGCGACGCGACAATCTGCCGAACGAGCGGCAAAGTCAGCTTGAAGCCGGATGCGCTTTCCAGACCGCTCATGTTGACGGAAATAACCGGAACCTGCTCAAGCCCCGCCTTCTTCAATGCCTTACGCAGCAAATAAATATAGTTGCTGGCGCGGCAGCCGCCGCCGGTCTGGGTGATAATCAGGGCGACCTTGTTGATGTCGTACTTGCCGGAATGCAGCGCATCGAGGAACTGACCGATGACCAGCAGTGCGGGAACGCAGGTGTCGTTATGAACATATTTCAGTCCCTCTGCCATCACGTTCGGGCCGCTGTTGGTCAGCAGCTCGGCGTTGTAGCCATTCAGTCGCAGCACCTTGACAATCAGGGAAAAATGGAACTCAAGCATATTGGGCACGAGAATCGTGTAGCCCGCTTCCCGCATTTCGCGGGTAAATTCAACATGATTGCTGGGCATGGGTTCAATCCTTCCTTTCGTTGTGAGCAGCGAGTGCCTGCTGCTGGTCGATCGCCGCGAACAGCGAACGCAGGCGAATGCGTACAGCACCCAGATTGGTGATTTCGTCAATCTTAATCTGGGTATAAATCTTGTCCTTGGATTCCAGAATCTCGCGCACCTCGTCGGTCGTGATGGCGTCCACGCCGCATCCGAAGGACACAAGCTGAACAAGATTCATATCCTTCTGCGTCGTGATGTAGCGTGCCGCGGCGTACAGGCGGGCGTGATACGTCCACTGGTTCAGAACACCCTGCGCCTGCTTGTGCATGTGCCACGAGAGCGAATCCTCCGTCACGACCGCCGCGCCGAAACCGGCGATGAGCTTGTCAATGCCGTGGTTGATTTCCGGATCGACATGATACGGACGGCCGACCAGCACGATGATGCGCCGACCTTCCTTGCGCGCCTGCTCAATCATCTCCTCGCCCTTCTTGCGAATGTCCTCCATGTAAGCGTCATAGGCAGCGTAAGCCGCGTCGCAGGCATGACGGACTTCGCGGGCGGAAATCTCAGGGAAATGCTGCTTGAGAATACCCGTCAGCTTTTTCGGGAACACCTTGCGGTGGTCGATGCCGACGTAATCATGGATAAAGTCGATCTGACTGACGGCAGGCATGTTCGCGGCGATGACCTCCGGATAATACGCGACGACCGGGCAGTTGTAGTGGTTGTCGCCCAGATGCTCATCCATGTTGTAGCTCATGCAGGGGTAGAAGATGGTCTTGACGCCCTGCTGAATCAGGTAATCGACATGACCGTGCATCAGCTTCGCCGGGAAGCAGACCGTATCAGAAGGAATCGTCGCCTGACCCGCGATATACAGCTTGCGGCTGGAGAACGGCGACACGGCGACGTCAAAGCCCAAGTCCGTAAACAGCGCATGCCAGAACGGCAGCAGCTCGTACATATTCAGTCCCATCGGCAGACCGATGGTTCCGCGCGGCGCATTCTCGCGACGGTCATTCATGATGGCAAGCAGCTTTTCCTGCTTGTATGCATAGAGATTCAAACCGCTCTGCTGCTTGTTACCCGAAACGGGGCGGTCACAGCGGTTGCCGCTGATGAATCGGCGCCCGCCGCCAAAATCGTTGACCGTCAGGCGGCAGTGGTTTTCGCAAAGACCGCAGCGCGCCTGCTTCACATTGTGGGTGAAGTTGTTCAGCGCATCCAGACTGAGAACGGTGCTTTCGCCCGCATGCAGTGCGCGCTGCTCTTTGGCATGCAGAGCCGCGCCGTATGCGCCCATCAAGCCCGCAATATCCGGACGAACGACATCCACGCCCAGCTCATTTTCAAACGCACGCAGAACGGCATCGTTGAGGAACGTACCGCCCTGAACGACGATGTGCTGACCCAATTCCTGCGGGCCGGAGCAGCGGATGACCTTATACAGCGCGTTCTTGACGACGGAAATGGAAAGACCCGCGGAAATATCGGTCACATCCGCGCCGTCCTTTTGCGCCTGCTTGACGGAAGAATTCATGAACACCGTGCAGCGGGAACCGAGATCGACCGGCTTGCGCGCCGCCAGACCGAGCTGAGAGAAATCCTCAATCTTGTAGCCGAGCGCGCTGGCGAACGTCTGGAGGAACGAGCCGCAGCCGGAAGAGCAAGCCTCATTGAGGAAGATATTATCGATAACCCCGTTGTGAATCTTAAAGCACTTGATATCCTGTCCGCCGATGTCGATAATAAAATCAACGTTCGGCATGAAAGCGCGTGCAGCGGTAAAGTGGGCAACGGTTTCGACCAGACCGAAATCCACGCCGAACGCGCTTCGGATGAGATCCTCGCCGTAACCCGTGACCGCGCCCGCACGGACATTCCAGTCCGGATGCTCCGTGCGCAAATCGGTCAGAAAACTGCGCACATGCGGCACGGGATCGCCGCTGTTGCTCTGGTATCGGGTCAGCAACAGCTCGCCTTCCGGCGTAATGACAACAGACTTGATGGTCGTCGAGCCGGAGTCGATGCCCAGATAGACGTCGCCGGTATACCCTGCCGGGTCACGGCGGATGACTTTCGCCTTCGCGTGACGCGCACGGAAATCCGCCAGCTCCTGCTCATCGGCAAACAGCGGCGGCAGCGCATTATAGCTCTCCGTGCTGTGGAACGCCTCGATCGCCTCCAGACATTCATTCAGGAGAACCGGTTCGGACGGCTGATGCGCCGCGCCGAGCGCAACGAAATACAGCGAATTTTCCGGGCATACGCCGGTCAGATGCAGAGCCTCGTCAAAGCAGGCGCGCAGCTCGCTCATAAACGTCAGCGGGCCGCCGAGGTAGACAACCTTCCCCTCGATCGGGCGTCCCTGTGCCAATCCCGCAATCGTCTGGTTGACGACCGCCATGAAGATGGAGCGCGCTACATCCGCACGCGCCGCGCCCTGATTGAGCAGCGGCTGCACGTCCGTCTTAGCGAATACGCCGCATCGGGAAGCGATGGTGTAGGTGCGCTGCGCCTTCTTCGCTTCCTCGTTCATCTCTGTCGGCGTTACGCCCAAAAGGGTCGCCATCTGGTCGATGAACGCGCCCGTTCCGCCGGCGCAGGAACCGTTCATGCGCACTTCGAGCGTGCCTTGCAGGAAGAGAATCTTTGCATCCTCGCCGCCCAGTTCAATGATGACGTCCGTACCGGGCATCAGCATGTCGGCAGCAACCTTCGTCGCATAAACCTCCTGAACAAAGGAAATATGCGAACCCAGCGCAAGCCCCATGCCCGCAGAGCCGGAAATGCTCAAACGCACCGGCGCGCCGTGTACGACCTCGTTATCAAGGCGGGTCAGCAGCTCGCGGGTCTTTTGCGCAATAAGCGAGAGGTGGCGCTCATAGCAGGAATAAATGATTTTGTCCTTTTCATCGAGGACAACGCATTTGATTGTAGTGGAACCGATATCAAGTCCAATGCGGAGAATTTCGGACATAAATGGAGCATCCTTTCTTCGCCGTGCGCAGATGAGTGCGCGGGCAGACTGATGTATATGGATGAGCTTTTTACGCCTTCAGCAGCGCAAAAAGCATGCTTGGCAAGCTATAAGCAGCTTATGTCAACTTGACATTATAAGCGAAATTCCTTGATTTTACAAGCGTAATCAAAAAACAGTCAATGATTGCCCAATAAATAGGAAAGGAAAACGTCAAGGTTTGCCTATAATCCACTCTGCATATCCGTCGGTTTCTCCGCCTGGATCTCCTTGGTGTTCCTCCGTCC
>URJN01000090.1 GCA_900548125.1 uncultured Eubacteriales bacterium | reverse complement strand
GCTGTCAGGCTTAAACCGAACATTTCAAGAAACAAATATCTAAGCATTTGCGGATATGGGGCTTTGCCCCATCGCCCCACCAAAGGGCTTTCCGCTTGCCCTTTGGTGGGGCGCAAATACTTCGTTTTATTCTTGAAATATCGGTGTTGTTAGCTTGACAGCCCCATTTTCATGAGCTATTACAGCGTGTTAATCATGTTATAGAGCGAGAGGTTGAATTCGCGCTTCTGCTGGAGCGCCATCGTGATGGGCATGTAGTAAACACGGCCGTCCTTGATGCCGATGACCTGATTGCCGATGCCGTTGCGCAGCAGGTTGACCGCCAGATTGCCCGCTTCAAACGCGAACCAGCTGTCATAGGCAGACGGCGTGCGTCCGCGTTGGGTATAGCCCAGAACGGTCGGGCGCGCTTCGCACTTGCACTTATACTTGAGCAGCAGGGCGAGCATCTCGGTGGAGATCCGTTCATCCTCATGGATGTTCTTCGCGCCGCACTCGATCAGGAAGCGCTGCCAGTCGCAGGGCTGCATGGAGTCCCATGCGCCTTCGGCGACGACGACCGTCGCACGCGGGTTGCCCATGTCGATCAGGCGGGAAAGACGGTCGGCGGCTTCCTGAACAGACCACGGCACCTCTGGAACGAGGCAGATTTCCGCGCCGGAACCGGCGGCAGCCTTCAGCGCGATATCGCCGCAGTGGCGACCCATGACCTCGACGACGCCGGGGCGGTCGTGGGAACGGCTGGTTGCGCGGATGGAGCGGATATCATCGATACAGGAATTGACGGCGGTATCGTAGCCAAGCGTCATTTCGGTATAGGCAAGGTCATTGTCGATGGTGCCGGGGATACCGACACAGGGAATGCCCAGCTCGCAAAGACCCATTGCGCCGTGATACGAGCCATCGCCGCCGATGACGACGATGCCCTCAATGCCCATTTCGCGGACATTGTTGGCGGCATGCACGCGCATTTCCGGACGCAGGAAATCCAGACAACGCGCTGTGCGCAGGTAGGTGCCCGGCTGGTCGGCGATGTCCAGAATGGTATCCAGATCCAGCTCAACCATGTCGTCCTCGATATGGTGGCTCTTGCAGAGCGTGCCGTTATAGCCGCGCTTGATACCAATCAGGGACATGCCATAGTAACGGGCGGACTTCGCCACCGCCATGACGGCGGCGTTCATTCCCGGGGAGTCTCCGCCGGAGGTCAAAACACCAATACGACGCATAATCAAATACGCCTCCTTTATAAGATGGAAAACGCGCGGATGCGCGGAACATCATCAGGCATTATCTCCGAGGAGATAAAACCCCAATTTGCCTTTATTATACGCTGATTGGGGGCGGGAAGTCAAGACGGGGGAAAACGTGAAATCAAACTTTGAAGAAAAATAAACAAACGCGCGCGATGGCGGCAAAGATTCCGCACCCGAGCTTGAATCGGGAGCGCATGCAAGGCGCGGACCCCGCTGTTTAGCGGCGTATAGAGCTGTTTTCTGGGGAAAACATGGGAATATCCGCTTTTCACGGGAAATTCTACTTGACTTCACGGCAGATGGTGAAGTATACTATAATCGCTTTCGCATGGAACAACGTGCCGCCTGCCGCGGCGCGATTCTACATTTGTTCAAATTCGTTATTACGATAGGAGTGTGTAACAATGGCATCGTCTGTCAGAACTTATCAGCCCAAGAAGCGCCAGCGCGCAAAGGTGCATGGCTTCCGTTCCCGTATGTCCACCAAGAACGGCCGTAAGGTTCTCGCCCGCCGCCGTGCCCGCGGCCGCGCGAAGCTGACCGTTTCCAATCCCGTCTGATTCTCGTAACTGACAATCAGCGTCCGCCTATCGGCGGCACCCGTTTTTCCCCTGCGCATCGCTTGGGAAAGGCGTTCGGTCCGGCCCGGCAAAGACCGGGAGCGGGCCTTTTTCTTTCATTGACCGTTTTTTTGCCGCGCTGCTTCTGCGGGCGGGGCGAAGGCTGGCTCAGCCGTGCGCGGTCGATCCCAACAGGGGAGCGTTGTTAATTTGCAAAGAACTTACAGTCTGAAAAAGAACGCGCAATTCAAATATGTATATCGCCGCGGCACTTCCTCCGGATCCAAAGAGATGGTCTTGCTCTATGTCCGCTCGCAGACGCTCAAGGTGGGCTTCTCGGTCGGCAAAAAGCTCGGCTGCGCCGTACAGCGCAACCGCATCAAGCGTCGTCTCCGTGCGGCATGCGTGCCGTTGCTGCCGAGGATGAAGCCGGGGCTGTACATCTTTATTGCCCGTCAACCCGCTGTCGATGCGGAGTTTGACAAGCTCTGCCGTTCCATGCAGTATCTGCTGCGCAAGCAGAACCTTTTTCTGCCTGAGCCGAAACCGCCTCAGGCTGCGCCGAAAGCGGGGGAAAATCCGTGATCAAACGGCTGCTGCTGCTGCTCATCCGCTTTTACAGGCGGTTTTTGAGCCCGATGCATGCGCCGTGCTGCCCGTTTACGCCGACCTGTTCCACCTACGCGATGAAGGCGATTGAGGAACACGGTGCGCTCAAGGGCGGCTATCTTGCTGTGCGGCGGCTTCTGCGCTGCCAGCCCTTTTACAAGGGGAGCTTTTACGATCCCGTTCCGCCCAAACGGGCAGGAAGGGGAAAATCGAAATCACTCGAGGCAGGACATATCGACCAAAAGCTAATTTTCTTGATGCAAGGAGGACGTTCCGTCCATGAGTTTCCTCAATTCGCTGCTGCTGACGCTCATTAAGGCGCTGCATTCGATTATCAACAACTATGCGCTGACGATCATCGTCTTTACCATTCTCATCAAGCTGGTGGTGATGCCGCTCAACCTGAAGAGCCGCCGTTCCACCATGCGCATGTCCAGCCTCGCCCCCAAGCAGAAGGCTCTGCAGGAGAAATACAAGGACGATCAGGAAAAGCTCAACCAGAAGCTTCAGGAGCTTTACCGCAAGGAAGGCGTCAACCCGATGGGTTCCTGCCTGCCGATGCTGATTTCCACGGTCATCCTGTTTGCGATGTTTTACGCGCTGCGCACCTTCGCGAACGAGCAGCTGGTTTCCCAGTTCCTGACCTTCTACCATAATCCGGAGATCGACCCGCACACGCTTGTCGAGCCGTTCCTGTGGATCAAGAACCTCTGGATGCCGGACAGCCCGTTTGCGACCTTCATGCCGGACGTGCAGTCCCTGCGCATGGTCGATTTCAAGGTCTGGAACGATGTGAGCGCCAAGCTCGTCGCCGCCGGCACCATTCCGGAAGTCCTCAATTTTGCCAACGCCAATGACCTGACGAACTACATCACGCAGGTCGTCACCCCGTTCGTCAGCTCCGCGGCTTATGCGCCGTATATCGCGCCGGTCGTGGGTCTGGGCAACCTGAGCATCTTGGGCATCATCCGCTTCTCCATCTATCAGGAGGGCAACGGCTGGTTCCTGCTGCCGATCCTCTCCGTCGTGTCTCAGATCTTCATGCAGAAGCTGACCATGAAGAACACCCAGATGGATCCGTCTCAGGAGAGCAGCCAGAAGATGATGATTTACGTCATGACCTTCATGTCCCTCTACTTCTGCGCCAGCTACAACTCCGCGTTCGCGCTGTATTGGGTCGTTTCCAATATCTACGCAATCATCGAGCAGATTGGCTTCAACAAGTACTTTGAGCAGCAGGATCGCAAGGCGTCCAAGGCTGAGGAGGTTGGCATCTGATGAAGATTCAGGAATTCACCGGCAAAACCACCCAGGAAGCAATTGACAACGGTCTGGCTGAACTGGGTGTAACGATTGCCGATGTCCATGTGGATGTGCTTCAGGAGGGCGCAAAGGGCTTGTTTGGTCTGTTTGGCAGCAAACCCGCCCGCGTCCGTCTGACCATCATGGAGGAGGAACGCGAGGACGACCACGGCTTGAGCGACCTTATTGGCAGCCTGAGCCTGAACGATCAGGCGAAGAAGAAGCCGCAGCCCAAGCCCGCCGTGAAGGCTGAGCCGATTAAGCCTGCCGTCAAGCCTGCACCGAAGGCAGAGCCGGTGAAGGCAGAGGCACCGAAAGCCGAGCCGAAGCCGGTCGTAAAAGCCGAGGAGCCGAAGGCTGAGGTTGAGCGGAAGCCCGCGGCACCCAAGCCCGCCCGCGAGCCGAAGGAAAGAAAACCGCGTCCGCCGCGTCCGCCCAAGGAAAAGACCGACGTGCAGCCGGAGGAGAAGCGCGATTATGCGCCGATGGTTCCTGCTGAAACGTTTGCGCCGACCGAACCGCCCGTCATCTTCGGAGAAGATACGCCCGCGGGACGCGCGCAGAGATTCCTCATGGATGTCACCGAACGCATGGGCGTGAAGGTGGATGTCTATGTAAACGACAGCGAGCCGGACAGCCTGTCGATTCACATGATCGGCGATACGCTGGGCATCCTGATTGGACGCCGCGGCGAAACGCTCGATGCGCTGCAGTATCTGACGAGCCTTCAGGTCAACAAGGGTCGCGAAGGCTATATCCGCGTGACGCTGGATACCGAAAACTACCGCTCCAAGCGCGAGGACAGCCTGCGCCGTCTGGCTCAGCGCATGGCGAACCGCGCCGTCAAAACCGGACGCAAGGTTGTGCTTGAGCCGATGAATCCGTATGAGCGCCGCGTGCTGCACACCGCGCTGCAGAATCATCCGTCTGTAACGACCCATTCCGAGGGCGAAGAGCCGAACCGCCGCGTGGTGATTATGCTCAAGAACCAGCCGGAACGCGCCGACAGGCAGGATAAGCAGGACAAGCCGCAGGGCGACAAGCCCCGCCGCAGCCGCCGCCGCGGACCGCGCAAGCCGGCGCAGAATGCCGCGCAGACCGCGCCGCAGAGCGCGGACGGACAGAACGCGCAGGAACCCGTTATTACGCCGGAAAGCCCGGCTCCCGTTGATGTGCTGGGCGGGGAGGAGTAATCCTCCCGCCCTTTCTTTTTTGAAAATATCAGGGAATTGCATAAGGCTCTGCCCGCAATTGAAGGAGTGAAGTTATGCAAAAACAGGAGGAGGGTCTTTTAAGCCGCTGTCAGGGCATCGTGCGCGATGTGATTTTGGCGTTTTTAGGCAACGAAGGGTTATTCCTGCTGATGGCGTTTCTTGACGTCGCCGTGCTGAATTCGGATATCTTTGGCTGGTATAAGGAACAGGTCAATGCTGTTTATCAGTTTATCGTCGTGCCGTGGGGCGCGTCGCTCTGCCTGCTCAGACTCCAAAGGCGTTCGGTCAAGCCCCAAAGGACGCACAGCGACGTGATGACGCTGTTTATCCTCTACGTGTGGCTGGTCGTGCCGTTTGCCATTCGGTTTGGCATGACGTTCAATAATCTGAGCGCATGGTTTGGCTACAGCACGATGTTCTTCGGCGTCTATGCGTCTATTTCCGAAGCGAGCAAGGAACGCAGGAGAAATATGCTGGCGATGACCAGCGGGCTGTTTGCCGTATTCGCTGTAATTTGGAGCGGCTGTCTGCTTTATTATGCCGCAACAGCAGGCTGTCTGGATGTTGGAGCGGGCGGAAGTGTGTTCGGCGTGCAGGATGGCTATCTGTGGGCAGGCATGCATTATAACAGCACGGGCATGATTGCGCTCTGCCTGTGCATGATGAGCCTGCTGGCATGCAGCTGCGCGAAAAACCCGCTGCTCAAGGCAGTGTGCGTCATACCGGCGGCGATGTCCGCTGTGGTTGTCGTGTTGACGCAGAGCCGCACATCCCGCTATGCGCTGCTGCTTGCGCTCGCCATCGGCGCGTTTGATTTGCTTCGGCGTGCGCTTGCAGCCCGTGGTAGGGGAATCGCGACGGCGGCGGCGTTGCTCAGCGCGGTGCTCATCATCGCAGGCGGCTATGAGGTCAGCAAGCTGGCGACGGAAGCCGCTCTGGAGCATTATGCCGCGCGGCAGGAGGAATGTGAGATACAGGAACCGACAGAGGAAGTGCAGACGGAAGATGAACCGGATGCGCAGATTCCTATCGGAGCGGCTGTACAGATTCCTGCTGAACCGCAGATGATCGAGGATATTTCCGCAGGCGGCACAATGAGTGTGCGCCCCGGCATAGATTCCACGTTCTCGGATCGCACGACGATTTGGAAAAACGTTTTGAAATCCTGGCGGGAAGAGCCGAAGATGATGCTGATTGGCAACGGCGTCGGGCATACCGGAAGCAAGATTGTCGCGGGTACGATTCACGAGGAGAACGGTGCGGTCGCCGTTCATAACACTTACCTGCAATGGGCGGCAGATTTCGGTTTGATCGGTTTTGCGCTGGAAGCGGTTTTTCTTGTCATTGCGCTGCGACAGACATTGCATGCGTTCTTTGCGAAGGAACGGGAGCGCAGCGTATTGGTCATGGTCATGACAGCAGCGGCGGCGTTGGCTGTAGGAATGATGGAAAGCGCAACGCTGGGCGCAATGACGCCGATTAACCTTGTCTTTATGTTCTCGCTGGCACAGCTGGCAGGCATAAGCAGGGAGAGCGTTTCGCGCTGACGGATGCGCGATGATGAAAAAATAAAGGGGGCTTTTATCACGATGAAGCGTCAGGCTTGTGCAGTCCTGCTTGGTGCTGCTCTGCTGCTCGGCAGTCAGAGCGCATGGGCGCAGGAGGCGACTTATGTCTTTTCATACGAAGGATTCCGTTATACGCAGCGGGAGAATGAAACCGTGCTGACCCAAACCAATTTGGATGAGCATGAAGAACTGCTCCATGATCTGGGGACGACAAAGGAAGCCGTGCTTGCCAGCTATATCGCTTCGGGTATCGTGATGGAAGTCATTCCCGACGATGGCGGGCAGATTGCCGTCAGCGTGACGGACGCGGGCAGCTTCGCAGACGTTAAAAATATGAGCGATCTCTCCGATGAACGCAGACTTTCGTTTCTGGCGCAGTTTGAGATGAGCGGGCTGTATGAGACCTGCGCGTTCGTCGATACGAAGCCGGAATGTGTGCGCCTGACGTCCTCGGCGATGTATGCGTCCATGCCGGTGTACAGCCTGCGCTATGCGACGCTGCATCTGGGGCGGCTGTATATGATTGAGCAGACCATCGTGGGGCGCGAGCCGACGGAGGAGGACGACGCGCGCATGGAGCGGCTTTTGGAAAACATCAAGCTGCTCTCGTCGGTCAGTACGGCGACGCCGACACCGACGCTCAAGCCGACGGCAACGCCTGAACCGACGCTTGAACCGGAAAACAATGCTGCCAAAGTCGAAATCACCGGCAGCATGACGCTCGGCGAAGTTCCTGCGTATGTGACCGAAGCGCAATTCACGCTCAGCGGCACGGCGGATGCCTCCGCAGAGCTGACCGTCAGCGCGGACGGCAATCAGATTGCCAAAACGACGGCGAAGAAGGACGGCTCGTTCTCCGTTCAGGTCAAGCTGCCTGACGAGGGCGAGTATGAAATGAAGGTCGTCAGCGGCGAAAGCAGCGCGGTGTTTGCCATCCGATATAAGAAGCCGGCGGCGCGTCTTGAAATCACGGAGCCGACGGAGCTGACGTTTACCGGAAGCAACGTCATGGTGCGCGGCGTGACTGAACCGAACGCGACGGTCTATGTCACCGGCAAGGGCATGTCTACCAATGTCAAGGCGAATCGAAACGGCGCATTCTCTGTCCGCGTGTTTATGGATGACGCGGGAACGGAAACGTATACGCTGACTGCCAAGGCAGAGGGCTGTGCGCAGAGCAGCGCCAATATTACGCTGACCCGAGAGTGGACAGAGAAGGAATTGATTGCGCAGTTCCGCCAGAAGATGATTTCCGTCACCTATAAGGAGCTGATTAAAGACCCTGCCAAGTACGCGGGCAAGCGGTTTATTCTCCGCGGCAAGGTGATGAGCTTTACGGATTACGACGGCAATCCCTGTGCGCTGGTCTGCATGGATAACCCGTCCACCGGCGTGTGGCAGTCGCCGATGTACGTCGTGCTTCAAACGACGGACGAGGTGAAGGAGGGCGACGTCGTGACGTTCTATCTGATTGGTGAAGAACTGACCCTGCCCGTTGACGCCAAGGACAGCAGCAGCGGACAGGAGGAGGAAGTTCCGGTCGCCCGCGCGATTTATATTACAAAGAATAAGTAAGCGGGTTGAGACCGCCTCGGCTTGTTGAGATAAGGTGACCTGAACAGCAAA
>URJN01000089.1 GCA_900548125.1 uncultured Eubacteriales bacterium | reverse complement strand
GCTTTCCGGTCGCACTTTGGAAACCTTAGGGCACAAATACTTAATTTTTTTCTTGAAATATCAGTGATGTTAGCTTAACAGCCCCTTGCGGGGGATTGCAGTCATGCGTCCGCAGTTCGAGGCGTACAGCATGACGGAAATCGTAAGAAACGCAAAGCGTTTCTATATGAGTTTTCCTGAACAAAGCCCCCATCGTTTTCTTATTATAACACGCCGCTCTGCTTTTGAACAGGGCGGCGTGCGATAGGTCAATTTTTGAACTTGGGGTCAAAATCGCAGGCAAGCGGATTGCTGCGAATCGCCTCGATGGTGTCCAGTGCGCGCGCGGCGACATAGCCATAACGCTCCTGCTTGTTGCGGATGCGCTTTTCGCAGGGATCAATCAGACCGAAGTTCGCGTTCATCGGCTGGAAATCGCCCGTCGCGCCGGAAACATGGTGCGCCAACGCGCCGATGGCGGTGCGGGTCGTGAAATCCACCGGCAGCAGACCGAGCATGCGCCGGGCAAGCGAAAGCCCCGCAACCAGTCCGCTGGACGCGCTCTCCACATAGCCCTCCACGCCGGTCATCTGCCCCGCGAAATAAATGCCGGGGCGGGCAATCATGCCGTACTGCGCATCGAGGAAGCCCGGCGAATGGAGGAACGTGTTGCGGTGCATCACGCCGTAACGCAGAAACTCCGCGTTTTCAAGCCCTGGAATCATCGAAAAGACGCGCTTCTGTTCGCCCCACTTGAGTCGGGTCTGGAAGCCGACGAGGTTGTACATCGTGCCCGCCTCGTTTTCCGCGCGCAGCTGCACGGCGGCGTAAGGCTCGCGCCCCGTCCGCGGATCGACCAGCCCGACGGGCTTCATCGGCCCGAACGCCATGACCATTTCTCCGCGCGCCGCCATGACCTCGATGGGCATGCAGCCTTCAAAGACCTGCGTGCCGTCAAAGCCGTGTACATCCGCCTTTTCAGCCGTCAGCAGCGCGTGATAGAACGCTTCGTACTCTTCTTTGTTCATCGGGCAGTTGAGATAGTCGTCCCCGCGCCCATAGCGTCCCTGGCGGAAAACCTTCGTCATATCCAGCGACTCACCGGATACGATCGGCGCGGCAGCGTCAAAGAAATTCAGCGTCTTCAGACCGGAAAGCGCAGCAATCTTTTCGGCGAGCTTATCGCTGGTCAAAGGCCCTGTCGCAATGACGGCGTTCTCCTGCGGAAGCTCATCCACTTCGCCCTCGACGACCGTAATGAGCGGATGCTCACGGACGGCTTTCGTCACATATTCCGAAAACTTCTCCCGATCCACCGCGAGTGCGCCGCCCGCGGGCACACGGTTGGCGTCCGCCGCACGCAGAATCAGGCTGTCCAGCTGGCGCATCTCCTCCTTGAGCAGACCGACCGCGTTGGTCAGCTGGTCGCTGCGCAGGGAATTGGAGCAGACCAGCTCCGCAAAGCCCGCGCTGTGATGGGCGGGCGTAAAGGCGTGGGGCTTCATCTCGCAAAGCGTCACCGGAATACCCCGGCTGGCAAGCTGCCACGCCGCTTCGCATCCGGCAAGTCCCGCGCCGACAACAGTAGCTTTATTCATAATCTCCTTTTTTGGAAAAACGATTTGGGCTTTGCCCCAAACCCCAGCAGGAACCTGAGGTTCCTGCACTTCCCACCTCACCGCTTCGCGGTGTGCCGCGAAGCGGATGTGGAAGGTGAAGGGAACTCAGTTCCCTTCTGGGGTTTGGGGTGAAACCCCAACGTTCTCTCCCCCGTTATCCCTTCCGTACCTTGCGGAATAGCCCGCGGTTCGTTGTGCGCCGCGCCAGCGCGTTGCCAAGACTCTGTAAAATAAAGACAATGACCAGCAGCACCACCACGCAGACGTTGACAATGTCCGGATGGTTCTGGTTCTGCCCGTAGTTGATGGCAAAGCTGCCGATGCCGCCCGCGCCGACAGCACCCGCCATCGTCGTCAGACCAATCAGACTGATGGCTGTAACCGTCGTCACGCGAATCAGCTCCGGAACCGCTTCATGCAGATATACGCGGAAGATCAGCCCCAGCGTGCCGGAACCCATGCTGCGCGCCGCTTCCACCTTGCCCTCGTCCACGCCTGCGAGCGCAACCTCGACCTGACGTGTATAGAACGGCACCGTGCCGAAAACCAGCGGCAGAATCGCGCCCTTGACACCGATCGCCGTGCCCACCACGGCACGCGTCAGCGGAATCAGGAAGATGAGCAGGATGATGAACGGAATGGAGCGGAATACGTTGATGAGGATGTTCGCAATCTGATAGACGATGATGTTCTCCCGAACGCCGCCCTTGCGCGTGATGACCAGCAGCACGCCGAAGAACATGCCGATGACGAACGCAAGAATGCCCGCCTTGGCGAACATCTCAAACGTCGCCTGAAAGCTGGTAAAGAATCTGTCCCGATACGCATACAGGTTCGGGGCAACCTGCTTGATCAACTGCTCAAACGCTTCCATCTGCGATGACCTCCGTATACACATGATTTTCGTTCAGGTATTTCAGCGCGGACTGCACCTGTTCTTCCCTGCCACCCAGCAGCGCGATGACGCCGCCGAGAGGATTATCCTCCAGCACCTCGACGTTCGCCAAAACAATATTGACATCCACGCCAAAGTCGCGGGAAATGGTCGAAATGACATGCTCACCGACACATTCGCGATGGAACGTCAGCCGAACGAGCTTCTCATGGGCGTCCGGCTTGACCAGCGGGCTTCCCTCCTCCATCAGCTTATGGACCTTGCTGAGCGCGGACGCGGAGGAAACAAACTTGCGGGTGATGGCAGCACGCGGATGCGCAAAGATGTCGTATACATCGCCTTCTTCAACCACGCGCCCGTTCTCCATCACCGCAACGCGATTGCAGATGGACTTGATGACCGCCATCTCGTGCGTAATCAGAACGATGGTCAAGCCGAGCTTGCGGTTCAGGTCACGCAAAAGGTTGAGAATCGCTTCCGTCGCATCCGGATCGAGTGCGCTCGTCGCCTCGTCAGAGAGCAGAACCTTCGGGCGGTTCGCCAGCGCGCGGGCGATTGCCACGCGCTGCTTCTGTCCGCCGGAAAGCTGAGAGGGATAGACATTCGCCTTCTCGCGCAAATCGACCAGATCCAGCAGCTCAAAAACGCGGGCGGAGATTTCTTCCTTCTTCATGCCGGTGTATTGCAGCGGATAGGCGATGTTTTCAAAGACGGTTGAGCGATCCAGCAGGTTGAAGTGCTGGAAGATCATGCCGATGCTCCTGCGCATCGCGCCGAGCTTCTTCTCCGTCATCTTCCTGCCCTGCGCATCGTATGCACAGCCGTTTTTCAGCGTAATGTCGCCGGAATCGCCGATGTTCAGCGTGCCGTTGTCCGGCGTTTCCAACAGATTCAGGCAGCGCACGAGCGTCGATTTGCCCGCGCCGGAATAGCCGATGATACCGTAAATCATGCCGTCCTCGATTTCAAGGCTGACATTGTCCAGCGCGGTCACGTCGCCGCTTTTCAGGTGGAACACCTTGTTCATGTTCCCGATTTTAATCATGGGCGATCCCTCTTTCTTCTTTCAATCAGACAGGAAAAGCCGGTACCGCCGTTTTGCGGGCAGTACCGGTTAAAAAGACACGCGCTTACTTGGCTTCTCCGGCTGCTTCCTTGATGGCGTCCACGGAGTCATACTTCTGGGAATACAGACCCAGCGGAGCAATCAGCGTGTCGCCGATAACCGTCAGGTCGTAGCCGTTGACCGCCGCATCGTTGTTCAGGTAAGCCTTGTGCTGGAAGGCGTTCAGGTCGATCTCGCCGCTGTTGAGCGCTTCGTTCGGCAGGTTGTAGGCGTCAAACTCCACCAGCTCGATGTAGATGTTTGCGCCCTCGTCGTCCAGAACCTTCTGAACCGCGCGCCACTGGTCGTTGTTCGCGCCGCAGACGCCAACCTTCACGACCGTCTTGTCTTTCTTGGAGGACTGATAGCCGACCAATTCCGCCACGTTGTCCTCGGTCACGGTGAACTCGGCATCCGCGTCATACTCAAACGCCGGGTAGAACGTCTCGTGATAGTTCACCAGCAGGAACTCTGCAACCAGCTGCGTGTGATACGCATCGACGATGGTCTTGTAGGTTTCGTTGTCCTTGTCCGCCGTGCGGGCGACGATGATGTTGACGTACGGGTTATCGCCGTTCTCGTCCTGCTTCTCGATGAGCAGCGCGTCGCGGGAGGGAACCAGACCATAGGGCACGGCGTATGTGCCGTTGATGGTAGACGCCGCGAAATCGCCCAGCGTGGAGGGCAGCGTGTTCGCCGCTACCGGAGTTACCTCGATGTTGTAGAGATACTTGGTGATGTCCTTGATTTCCGGGGTGTAGCCCGCCGCAGGATCGACCTCGATCAAGCCTGCGCTTTCCAGCAGCTTGATTCCGCGGGAGAGGTTCGTGCCGTCGTCCGGCACGCCAATCTGAAGGGTATCCGCCAGCGCGGCGGCAGAGGTGATGGTCAGAGCGGCAGTTGCGGCAAAGGCAACGATTTTCTTGGCAATGTTCTTCATAAATGTCAATCTCCTTATTTGCTTTTCGGGTTTCCAAACGCCTTCCGTCATGCGGGTCGGCGTCGAAAACCTGTATGTTGTCGTCGGCGACGCCACGCGCATCCAGCCGACCGATTTGTTTAAATCGTTTTTTGTGGATGAAAAGCCAACCGTTCAGCACATTCGGTTGTTGCTCCCGCCCGGATGAAACATCATGTTCAAATCCTCCCGTTCGGTGTTTGGTGATCGTTTTCCGATCCGATGGGTGTATTATACGAGAGATTATGCTAAAGGTCAAATTCCTGTTTCCTGCCGCTAGTCATAGTTCCATCCTATGGCATCACCTTTCTTTTCGGTTAAAGCAATACAATGAGCTGCTTAACACCGCCGAAAAGCGATACTCGATTCCGCCAAAGCCCACCTCCGCCTAATTTTGCAAATCACGAAAGTCTGATTCTCGCGTGCGTTTTTTTGCAGTTTTCCATGCGCTAAAAAAAGGCTATTCCCCCTTCAATAAGGAGAATAGCCTCAAGACTTTTCCGTTTTCTTTTAGTCGTCCGCAGAAACCACGGCTTCCGCCTTCGGCTGAATGTCGCCCGCTTCCGTCAGCGCGATGCGCGTCAATGCCGGACCGACCAGCTCGTAAATCAGCACGCCGAAGAGAACGATGTTGCGCACCATCGCGCCGTCCGCGCCCAGCGTCTGCGCGACCGTAACCGACATGCCCAGCGCAACGCCCGCCTGCGGCAGCAGCGTAATGCCCAGCCATTTCTGAACCTGCGGCGGGCATTTCATGAACTTTGCGCTCATGCTTGCGCCGAACCACTTGCCGAAGGAACGAGCGAGGATGTACGCCACGCCGATGATCACCACCGACATATTCGAGAAGACGTTCAGTTCCAGCTCCGCGCCGCTCAGTACAAAGAACAGGATGTACAGCGGCGCCGTCCAGCGATCCGTCTTATCCATGATTTCCGCAGAGAAATCGCACACATTGCAGAATACCGTACCCAGCATCATGCAGACCAGCAGGCTGGAGAAGCCAACCTTTACGCCGCCCACCTCAAACTCCATCATCGAGAGCGCAACCGTCAGAATGACGAACGTGATGGACAGGGACAGACGCTTACTGTTGGACTTAAAGTATTTTTCCGCCGCAGAGAAGATGCTGCCCATCACAAAGCCGAGAACGATGGACATGACGATTTCGAGAATCGGCTCGACGAGGATGCTCGTCAGGTCGTAATGACCGAAGTTAATGGCTTTCGCCACGCCGAAGCTGATGGCAAAGACCACCAGACCCACGGCGTCATCCAGCGCAACAATCGGCAGCAGCAGGTCGGTCAATTCGCCCTTTGCCTTATACTGGCGCACGACCATCAGCGTCGCAGCAGGCGCAGTTGCCGTCGCAATCGCGCCCAGCACAATCGCGTCCGCGATAGACATCGCGTCGCCCAGAACGAAGTAATGCAATCCAATCAACACCACGTCAACGACAAGCGTTGCCGTCACCGCCTGAAAAATGCCGATGACCGTCGCCTGCTTGCCGGTATGACGGAGCTGCGACAGGCGGAACTCGTTGCCGATAGCGAACGCGATGAAGCCCAGAGCTACGTCGTTAAACAGACTCAGCGTCTTAACGTCGCCGGTCGTCGGAAATCCGAGACCCTGCACGCCAAGACGACCCAGACAATACGGACCAATGAGAATGCCCGCAATCAAATAGCCCGTAACCGCAGGGAGTTTCAGCGGCTTAACAAAACGAGAAACCAGCAGACCGGCGCACAGCGCGATGGCAATGCTAAGAAGCGTTTCCATGATGATACCCTTTCTTTTGTTGCGCGGATGATTTCGCATACCCGTTTCCCATGGAAAGCGCACCCAAAACTCCGCATCAGTTGGTCGGTGATGTGTCCGGCTTTCTGCCGGTTTTCTTTTGTTCACAATGGGATATTATATCACTGACCCGTCTTTAAATACAGATGAAAAACTGCCTGAGTTTCAGATGTTTTTTCTTTATTTTTAGGCTAATTTTTCACTGACCATAAGCGGGCTGAGCCCGCCTTCACTTCCGCCGCAGTCTGCAAAGCATGAGAGCTTTGCTCACGCGGGCAGTTTTTTACATTTTCCCATGCGTTCAAAATGGGCTGAGCCCGCCTTCACTTCCGCCAAAGTCTGCAAAACATGAGTCCTTTGCTCACGCGGGCAGTTTTTTACATTTTCCCATGCGTTCAAAATGGGCTGAGCCCGCCTTCACTTCCACCGCAGTCTGCAAAGCATGAGAGCTTTGCTCATATGGGCGATTTTACGCAATTTTATAATCCAATAAATGGGCTTTCCCGACAGCTCCTTTTTCCCCATCAATAGCAGCAGCACCCCGCCGCATGGTCTGCGACAGGGTGCTGCTTCAAGCCTTATCTTATGATTTTATGAAAGCTCATCAGTCGTTCGGATGCTCCGCACGGTATTTGGTGAGCAGCTTCTCGATTCTGTTCCACGGATTGAGCAGGTAGCTCAGGGACTGATCGTGGTTGAGCGTCGCAATGACAAACGCCATATACTTGCTCATATCCGCCTGGCTGAACCACGGGCGATCCAGCACTTCCTTGGGCGTATAGGTCAGGTTCGTAGCGAATACATGGTCGATGATGCCCTCGCTGTACGCCTTGTCGAACGCTTCCAATCCGCTGGTGAAGAACGCGAACGTCGCGCCCGCAAAGACACGCTTCGCCTTGCGCTTCTTGAGGTTGTACGCCAAATCGAGGATGGAGTCGCCGGAAGCGATGATATCGTCCGCAACGAAAACATCCTTGCCCTCGACGCTGTCGCCCAGATACTCGTGCGCGACAATCGGGTTGCGTCCGTTGACGACGCGGGTGTAATCGCGGCGCTTATAGAACATGCCCATGTCCACGCCCATCGCAGAGCTGTAATAGATGTTGCGGTTGAGCGCGCCCTCGTCCGGGGAGATGACCATCATGTGATGCTTATCAATGCGCAGATCATCGTAAGTATGGCACATCGCCTTGAGCATCTGATAGGTCGGCATGATGCTCTCAAATCCGCTCAGCGGGATGGCGTTCTGCACGCGCGGGTCGTGCGCGTCAAAGGTGATGATATTGGATACGCCCATGTTGACCAGTTCCTGAAGCATCACGGCGCAGTCCATGGATTCACGGGCGGTGCGGCGATGCTGACGGCCTTCGTAGAGCATCGGCATGATGACGTTGATGCGGTATGCCTTGCCGCTGACAGCCGCGATAATGCGTTTCAGGTCGGCATAATGCTCGTCCGGCGTCATCGGGATTTCGCGTCCATAGAGCTTATAGGTGCACTGATACGCGCCCACATCGCAGATGATAAACAGGTCATAGCCGCGAACGGAATCCGCGATCATGCCCTTGCCTTCGCCTGTACCGAAACGCGGGCAGTGCGCTTCCAGCAGGAAGCCGTTCTTATCCGAGCCGTAGAAGCTGTGGAGCTTCTGGTCAGAGGAGGAATCCACCTGCCAGTTCATCAGGTACTCGTTGACGCGGCGTCCCATTTCCTCGCAGCCGTTCATCGCAATAACGCCCAACGGCGCGACCGGCCGCATCGGGAACTTCTGGGACGATTCGTTGCTGATGTTCTCGTTCATTCTTGAAAACCCCTTCACTGTGTCGATGAGCTATCCAGTTGCAGAAACAAACAGTTTCATTATAGCACAAACTGTGCCGGAAATCCTTCACATTTTGCCC
>URJN01000088.1 GCA_900548125.1 uncultured Eubacteriales bacterium | reverse complement strand
GGATTCTCATTGCAAATCGAGCAAAGCTCAAACGGATCGTCGTGCGATTCGCCCTTCATTTCACGCTTGCAGACGGGGCAATACTGCTCCTCTTCGCGAATATAATTCAGTTCACAGCGCGGACATTTGATGAAGCCCATAGGCTCGACCTCCTGATTACGTATATTATTTCCATGGCAGCCGCCTGCCAATTTTGTTGCGCAAAGGTTCTTTTCTGCGATACACTGTCCACGGCGCGCCCCCATATCATAAGGAGAACACACCCATGACCAAACGCTTGAAAACACCCTTCAAAACAATTGTAACCGTTTTTGCGGCATTTGCCCTTTTCGCCTGTCCTTCGGCGTCCGGGGTTAAGGCGGCAAATTCATTCGAGGCACATTATACAACAGCTTCTGTATCTATGCAAGAGCAGAGCGCAGGAAATCTTGTGAATTTAGACCGGTCAAATTATTCTCTTGCCCCTTTGACGCTGGACAGCGAGCTTTGCCGCATCGCAAGGCTCAAATCCGAGGACATGCGCGACAACAAATACTTCGCTCATACCTCTCCAACCTACGGCGATGTGCGCAGTATGCTCACAAAAATGGGGTATTCATACACAGCCGCGGGGGAAAATATCGCCCACCACGCAACCGTTGAAAAGGCGCAGGCGGCGCTCATCTCTTCCCCGGGACATCGCCGCAACATCCTGACCACAAGCTACACGAGATTCGGCGTCGGCATTGCGCTGGACGCAAACGGCTATGTTTACCTGACCCAGATTTTCTGCCGGTAATCGCCCTGCTCCACGCGCCGCCACAGCTCTTTCGCCTGATGCAGCGACCCGCGCATCTGCGGCGGCTTCGCGGGCAGAGCAGCTGCCTCCAGCGGACGCAGAGCCGCGTGAAAGACCACGTTCTTTTCCGGCTCATATATTGGAGCTTTGCAGCGTTTCTCATTCATCATGAAAAAAATCCCTCCCGCACCAACCTATGCGGAGAGGGATTTTTTCGTCCGATTCTTTTGCGCGCAGAAGCACGCTTTTTTCTTCACGGATTCGTTTTGCCCCGCGGCATTTCGAGCGGGCTTTTTTTACATACTCCCTGTCAGCGCAAGCATGAGCCGATCCAGTCCGGCTTCCTCCCGCACCGCGCCGCGCTTGATATCGTAATCCGTCTGCACGCAAAGCTCCAGCTGCCCGCGCAGCTGCTCCATCGTGCGCCGCCCAGCCCTGCGCATGAGCTTATTGAGCGCAAAGGACGGCACACCCAGCGCCTTCATCATCTGTGCCTGCGGCATGCGGCTGTCCATCATGTCCTTAGCGTACATCATCTGCCTGTATTGCCGCGTGATGAGCGCAAGCACGCCCAGCCGCTGCTCCCCGCTTTCCAGCAGCACGGAGAGCAGCGAGAACGCCTGCTGCGCCTGTCCATCGACCAGCGCATCCACCATGGCAAAGACGGTGCATTCCGCAGTATGCGTCGCAACCCGCTCGATATCCTCCTGTGTAATCGCCGTTCGGTCGCCCGCATATGCCGCGAGCTTCTGCAATTCACCGTGAAGCATCGTCAGGTTGCGTCCGCTGGTAAAGGCAAGCTGAGCGCATGCCTGCGCATCCATCTTCTTGCCCAGCGGCTTGAGGGTCTGGTTCATCCACTGTGCCAGCCGCGCATCACTGAGCGTATCAAACGATACCGCGCCCGGCAGCTTCATCAGGGTCTGACAGAGCTTTTTGCGCTTATCCGGCGTTTCACATTCAAAAATCAGGCAGGTCGTCTGCGGTACACGCGGCAGATACGCGCACAGTGCCGCGCTCTCCTGCGCTTCATCCTTGACCTTGCCGCTTTCCAGCAGCTCCAAGCCCTGCACGACGACCAGACGCCAATCGCCCATCATCGGCAGTGTTTCGCAGTTTTCAATAATCTGCTGTGCCGACGGCGACTGCATAAACGTGCAGTTCATGCTTTCCAGTCCCGGCATGAGCAATTTTTTCTGCATCGTCGCCAGCGCGCTTTTGCGAATATACGCTTCCGGTCCATAAAAGAGATAGACGTTCCGCACCGTTCCCGCCTTGAATTCATCAAAAAACGCCCATTGATCCATCGCTTTCCACCACCATTCCCGGGTTGCGCACCAGTCTGCCGCGCATGCTCAGCCCGCCTGCCAGCTCGCCCAGCTGTTTGCCGTCAAAGAAGAAAATCACGCCCTGCTGTGCGCGTCCCTGCGTCAGCGTGTTGACCATCGCATAAACCGCCGTCCGCACCTGCACATCGTCCATGCCCTCAAGAGCTTTTCCCAGCGACGCGGAGAGATGGACGATTACGTTCTTCTCCTCCGTGCTGACGGCAAGCACATCGCTCTTGGCATATCCGTTCTGCTCCATCCACGCCTCCAGCACGGCACGCGGGTTTTCGGCTTCGCCGCTTGCCAATACCGCCGTCGAGCGAATCAGACCGCCCTCGCCGTTTCCGCGGTAAAGCGTCACCGGCGCACCAATCATCCCCGCGAAATCCGCATATACCGCCAGACTGCCCTCAAGCTGCATCGCCTGCCCGCTCGGCATATCCTCCGACGCAAAGCCGCCGATCTCTTTTCCTGCGACAATCAGCCGTATTCCGTCCGCGCCGGGAACGATGCCCATCAGCGTATGGGTCAGCATCCCCGCATAAATGCCCAGCGTCAGTCCGCTGTCTGCCAACGCCCGCGTCAATTCTCCGTTAAAGCGGATTTCGATGACCGTTTCGCTGCCTTCCTTCAGAATATCGGGCATTTCTTCTATATAATCCATCGGCGCGGGCATATCCTGCGCGGTCGTCGAATCGGGCGCCATGCTGCCCAGCTGCTCAAGCGCGGCATACAGGCAGTCAATCGGAGCCGCTCCCGCGCTGAAGGCGACTGTGCGCACGGCGGGCAGGAGCCATCTGCCGTCAGCGGTCGGAACATACAGCGTCATCAGCCGTGTATAGCCCGTGCCCGCGAGCCGCTGGTCATCCAAACGGTTATACAGCGCGCGCACGTCCAAATCAGCCGCGCGGGTCAGCGTGCCGACCGGCGTCGTCGCACCAAGGTCAAGCCCCTCTTCCCGCCCGCCGACAAGCACCTGACAGTAAGAAATGCCGGGCAGCCCGCCGAGCGTATTGGCAACCGCCTGCCGAACGGCGAAAAGCACCTGCGGCTCCAGCACACGATACCGCGCCGGAAGGTTGACCGTTGCGATTTCCGAGGACAGCGCAACCGTCGCCGGTTTTCCCGATCCGACCTCCTCCAAATTGAGCGTATCGAGCAGCGTGTCCAGTGCCGCCTGCGCGAGGCTCTTTTCGTTTACGCAGGTGATTTCCCGGACAACGGGGACGAGCGTTTTCCGCTTATCCGAAAGCGTATAGAGCGTCACACGTCGGGTTTCATCGGCAAATTCGTCCTCCATCGGCACCTCTGCGCCCGCTTCAATCGTCAATGCGGAGATATCCTCCATCGCCCGCTCGCTGACCATGCTGCTGCATCCGCTTAAAAGCGGCATGCTCAGCAGCAGCGCGGCGGCAAGAAGTCTTTTCTTGTTCATCGGTTTAATCCCTCACCATCAGCGATTCAAGCGTACTGCGGCTGATGCACCAGTTGTCATCCTGACGAACGAGCGGAACGGATTCGCGGGTGAGCTTTGCCTCGCCGCCGTCCTTTGCGTCAATCTGCGCGTTCAGAACAACGGTCGCGGTTTCGCCGTTCAGACTGACCGTTCCGCTCGTCAATTCATAGGAAAGCAGGGTGATATCCCTCTGCCGCATATCGTCCTCAAACTGATTGAGCGTCGGCATTTCCTCCTCGCGCAGAAGGAACGCATACAATGCGCCCCAATCCCGCTTCTGCCAGTCCTCAAGAATCTGTTCCAGTGTCCGCTGAGGCGTCAGCATCGCGTTTTCATCCCTTGCGCACGGGGCAAGCATCACGTTGATATCCGTTGCAGACTGGTCAAACCAGTACAGCGGGATTCGCTGGGGAATATCGTCGTCGCTTCCCGCAACATAGAGCTGAACGCGCTGATACCGCCCTTCCTCCGTCAGCGCAAGCACGATGGATTCAAACGCCATGCGCCTGCGGAGCGTCGCTTCCTTCTGCCACGCCGCGCTGTCCTCCCAATCGGAAGGCGCACCGTCCGGTATGCCTAAAAACGCCTCGCTGAGCGTGACAAACGCCGTCGCGCCCTCGCTGGCAACCCCTATGAGCGTCGTTCCTTGCGGAAAGAGCGCAGTCAGGCGGTCGTGCGCGGCGTCCGGTCCATCCAGAAGCGACTGAACGATGCTGGCTGCAACGGTTTCCTCCCGCCGCATATCCAGCTGCGCCGAGCATGCGCCGAGCAGATTCGTTTCCCCAAAGCGGAAATACAGTGTCACATCCAGCAGACTGCTCTCCTGCTTGACGCCGAGCTGCTCCTCAAACGTCGGGCTCTGCGCCGCCGCGGGAGACTCTGCCGGTTTTTCTTTGCTGACAAGCGTTCGACAGACCTCAAAGAGCGGCTGTGCAAAAAAGACCAGCGCGAGAGCCGCCGCGGAGCAGATAATCGCTTTTTTCAAAACGGAGTGTCCTCCTTTTATTTCACCGGCAGCTGCACGGTAAAGGTCGTTCCCCTGTTCGGTTCAGACGCAACCGTGACCGAGCCGGCATGCAGCCGAACAATCTGCTTGACGATGGAAAGCCCCAATCCGGTTCCGCCCGTCTCCCGCGAACGCGCCTTGTCCACCCGATAAAATCGGTCAAAGACATGGGGCAGATCCTCCGCAGGAATGCCCACGCCGGTATCGGAGATATCCAGAACGGCGTCGCGCCCGCTCTTATGCAGGGAGACCGTGATTTTTCCGCCATCCGGCGTATACTTGATTGCGTTTTCAATGATGTTATAGCAGACCTGCGCCAGCTTGCCGGGGTCGGCAAACATCTCGCAGTCATCTTCAATATGCGTTTCAATCTGCTGCTTTCGCTTTTTCGCCAGCGGCGTCAGGCGGGCAACCGTCTCCCTGACCGTGTCGGAAAAGACCATCATTTCCCGACGCAGGCGCAGTTTGTGGCTGTCGATATGCACCAGCGTCAGCAGGTCGCCGACGACCGAGGACAGCCTGTCGATTTCCTTGTCGATATCTAAGAGGAACTCCGCGCGGAGCTGCGGATCCATATCCTCCTGATACATCATGGATTCAACCAGAATCTTGATGGTCGCCAGCGGCGTCTTCAGCTCATGGGACGCATTGGAAACGAACTGGTTGCGCGCCTCGTCGAGGTTATGCACCTGCTCACTCATCTGGTTAAAGGCGGCGGCAAGCTGCGCCATCTCCCCCCTGCCCTGTACATGGACGCGATGCTCATAATCGCCCTTGCTCATGCGCTCAATGCCGTCGGAAAGCTCTCTGACCGGCTTGGTCACGATGCGGGAAATCAGCCCCGCCAGCACCAGCACGACGGCAAGAGCCAGCAGGAAAATACCGACCATGCGGTCGCGCACGGAAATCAGCGAATCGACCGTTTCCTGTACGCCGGAAAGCAGAATCAGCACGCCGACACGCCGCCCGTCCGCCTCCAGCGGCGCAGTAAAGCAGCCGACCCAGACACGGCTGATGTCGCGTCCGGTGAAGCTGTCCAGAATGGACGGCGTCTGCGTCTTGCCCGCGCCGACTTGCAGATGAAAGCCGTAATCCCCATCCGTTTCGCCGCGCAGAACAGTACGCACCTCCGCAAGGGAAAGCAGCGTACCGCAGCGTTCGCCGAATGTGTCATACGTCACCTTTCCGTCCGTATCGACGACCAAAAGGCGACCGCCGCTCTGGCTGGCCGCCTGTAAAAGACGCTGATAAAACGCATCGGCACTGTCGCTTTCCACGCGCTCGCCCAGCGTTACGGATAACGTCCTGACCTTATTCATATGCGCGCGGATGGTATCGTCAAACAGCGCGTCGCCGACCAGCCGAATCGTCGAGAACGCCACCAGATAAAACGCCGCGCCGATGACCAGCAGGAAAGCAACGAGCATCTTCGTCCGAACGGAATGAAACGGGTTAATCCTTGTCGGTGAAATAGTAACCCACTCCCCACTTGGTCATAATGAACTCCGGTCCGGCGCTGTCCCGCTCGATTTTCTCGCGCAGGCGGCGGATATGGACGTCTACCGTGCGCATATCGCCCATGTAATCGTATTTCCAGACCGTTTCAAGCAGGGCTTCGCGGCTGTATACCTTGCCGCGGTGATTGATGAGCAGCTGAAGCAGGTCAAACTCCTTGGCAGTCAGGCGAACCGGCTGACCGCCGAGGGTCACGGTTCGGTTCTGACAGTTGACCTCCAAATCGTGTACGCGAATCACACGCTTTTCCTCGTGCGCTTCCTGATGCGGCTGACTGCGGCGGAAGATGGATTTAATCCGCGCCTTGACCTCCAGAATATTGAAGGGCTTAGTCATATAATCGTCCGCGCCGTATTCCAGACCGAGAATCTTGTCCATATCCTCGCCCTTGGCGGTCAGCATGATAATCGGCACATTGCTGTGCTCGCGGATGCGCTGGCAGACCTCGATGCCGTCCACGCCCGGAAGCATCACATCCAGCAGAATCAGGTCGTACTCGCCGCTTTCGAACTTGGCAAGCGCTTCCTCGCCGTCCATCGCGGAATCGGTCTCATATCCGTCCTGTTCAAGGCTATATTTAAGACCCTTGAGAATCAAGGGTTCGTCATCCACCAGCAGAATTCTCTTCGCCATGCTCTCTAAACACTCCTCATATGCGTGCAGCGTAAAAAACGCATCATTATGGTTTTATTTTACCGCATACCGGCAACAAAAATCAAGCCGTATGACATATTTTTCAGTCCTTTTTGTAACAATTCCGTTTTTCTGAAACAGAAGCGACATACCTTCGCAACATTTCCGCCCGCAGACGCCCGCTGAAACACCGGATTGACGCTGTACATTTCCGTCAAATAGTGGTATGATAAACATGTATGCTCAGTTTCAACCATTGATTTACGGAGGGAACACTTTGCCCCAACGCCTTCTCGCGCTGCTCCTGTGCGCGGCGCTCCTGATATCATGCTGTCTGCCCGCTTTGGCGGAGGATTCGGAAGCACAGCGTTTTGTCGCTCCGACGCTTCCGCCGGATGCGATCGCATGGGATAAAAACCATCCGGAGATACTCGATGAGGATATGCTTTACGCGCACAGCGCAATCCTCATCGAAGCGGATTCCGGCGAGGTGCTTTTTGAAAAAAACGCGGACGAGATTATGTATCCCGCTTCTACGACCAAGGTTCTCACCGGCTACATCGCCCTGCAAATGGCTGACCTCGACAACGATATCGTCACCGTTTCGCAAAACGCCATCGATCTCGTTCCGCCGACGTATCAGACCATTCCCCTGTCCGCCGGGGAGCAGGTGCCCATGCTGGACCTGATTTCCGTCATGCTCATCCGTTCGGGCAATGAAGCCGCCAACGCCATTGCGGAATATCTTTCCGGAAGCATTGAGAATTTCGCCGACCTGATGAACCAGACTGCGCAGATGCTCGGCTGCTCGGCGAATACGCATTTCACCAATCCGTCCGGCGTGCATGACGACAATCACTATACCACCGCACGCGATTTGGCAATCATCGCCCGCGCCGCGATGCAGAACCCGCAGTTTGCCTCGATCGTTTCGCAGACTTCCTATGAGCTGCCCGCCACGCAGACCGCGGACGGACGCGCCGCTCATCCCCGCCGAACCATCGTCGGCAGCACCGCCATCCTCAATTCGGAAAACGAAACCTCCTACTACCGCTACGCAACCGGCATCAAGACCGGTTATACGCTCGCGGCAGGTTACTGCTTTATCGGCTCGGCGACGAAAAACGGCATCAATCTGATTTCCGTCGTCCTCTACGACGGCGATTCGCGCCGCTACGAGGATACCAAGCGTCTGTTTGAATACGGCTATACGCAGATTGAGTCCATCAGTCCGGAATCGCTCTATGCGGAAGATCCACGCGTAATCGACATCACGGGCTTTGCGACCGACGACGCCCTGCACGGCGAATTGACGCTGGGCATCCGTGCCGTTGACGAAACGAAGAACATGACCATCGTCGGCAGAAAAGAAACCATCGACCTGCTGCGCGAGAATTTCAATCAGGTTTCCTCGATTCAGTGGACGCGCGAATTCCGTGCGCCGATTAACGCCGGCGACGTCATGGGCATCCTGACCTTCTATTCGGAAAACAACGGAACGGCGGAATATGAGTTGGTCGCCACGCGCTCCATCGCCGCC